>JAEWBL010000681.1 GCA_023391175.1 Pseudomonadota bacterium | reverse complement strand
TCCCCCGATCATCGTGGTATTCAAAATACATCCTGTCAACGCAAGAAGCGTCCCGCATCTGCGCAGAAGATGCTGCGTTGCCGAAAGACTAGGGAGAGGCTGCGGCATCGCTTGCCAGCGCGCTCTTCCTCGCATGTGATATGATGTATTTGGTGCGCAAGACGGGAATCACTTCAGGCCCGCCGGAACGCCGCAAGCCTAAGGCGAAGGGGTGCGATGACGTACCAGGATATCAACGTGAAGCCGATCGAGACGGAATCGAGCTTCCGGATGAAGGCCTACAAGGCGCTGAAGGCGGCCATCATGGAGATGGACATCTACAGCCACCCCGAGGAAATCCGCCTCGAGGAGCGCCAGCTTTCGGAGAAGCTCGGGGTGTCGCGCACCCCCATCCGCGAGGCAATGACCCTTCTTGAGCAGGAGGGCTTCGTGCGCTCCGTGCCGCGCCGGGGCATCTTCGTGGTGCGCAAGACCAAGCAGGAAATCATCGAGATGATTACCGTCTGGGCGGCTCTGGAGAGCATGGCGGCGCGGCTCGCCTGCGAGCGCGCCACCGAGGCGGAGATCCGCCAGTTGCGCGAGAACGTCCGCGCCTTCGCAAACCGGAACCCCGAGGAGTTCGTCTCCGAATATTCGGAAGCCAACCTCGCCTTCCACAAGCTCATCATCCGCATGTCCGGCTGCGCCCTGATCGCGGAGACGACGGAAAACCTGTTTCCCCACATGCGCGGCGTCCGGAAGGTCACCATCGGCCAGGCGCACCGGGCCCAGCGGTCCATCGTCGACCACACCCACATCGTCGAGGCCATCGAGAAGCGCGACCCGGACCTCGCCGAGCGTCTTGTCCGCGAACACACCCTCGGCCTCGCCAAGCACGTGGCGGAGCATGGCGAGTTCCTGAACTAGCCTTCTCCTTGCACAAACCGACAAAAGAAAAGGGCCGGCACCCGCGTGCCGGCCCTTCCTATTTACGCGCACAGACGGCTCAGGCCGCCTTATGCTTCTCGATCATCGTGACGAAGCGGTCGAACAGGTAGTGGCTGTCCTGGGGGCCGGGGCTCGCCTCGGGGTGGTACTGCACCGAGAACACCGGCTTGTCGGCCAGCGCAATGCCGGCGTTGGAGCCGTCGAACAGGGACACGTGGGTCTCCACCGCGTTCGTCGGCAGGCTGTCCCGATCCACGGCAAAGCCATGGTTCATGGAGGTGATCTCCACCTTGCCGGTGGTGAGGTCCTTCACCGGGTGGTTCGCGCCGTGATGGCCCTGGTGCATCTTCACCGTGCGGCCGCCGACGGCGAGGCCGATCATCTGGTGGCCGAGGCAGATGCCGAAGGTGGGCACGCCCTTCTCGATCACCTTCTGGATGACCGGCACCGCATATTCCCCCGTGGCCGCGGGATCGCCGGGGCCGTTGGACAGGAACACGCCGTCCGGCTGGAGCGCGAGGATGTCCTCGGCCGAGGTGGTGGCAGGCACCACGGTGACCTTGCAGCCGGCGCGGGCGAGCAGGCGCAGGATGTTGCGCTTCACGCCGTAGTCGATGGCGACCACATGATGACGCGGGGCCTCCTGCCGGCCGTAGCCGGTCTCGGCGTCCCAGGTGGTCTCGTCCCAGCCGAACCGCTGCGCGGAGGTCACGCCGGGCACGAGGTCCATGCCGACAAGGCCGGGCCAGGCCCGGGCTTCCGCCTTCAGCGCCTCGATGTCGAACACGCCATCGGGGGCATGGGCGATGACCGCATTGGGCATGCCCGCCTCACGGATGAGGGCGGTGAGGGCGCGGGTGTCGATGCCGGTGATTCCCGGTATGCCGCGGGCTTTCAGCCAGTCATCGAAATGACGCGTTGCGCGATAGTTGGACGGGTCCGTCACCGCGGTGCGCAGCACCACCCCGCGCACGCCGGAGGCCGAGGCCATGGACACCGTCTCGATGTCCTCCTCGTTGGTGCCGACGTTGCCGATGTGCGGGAAGGTGAAGGTGATGATCTGCCCGGCGTAGGACGGATCCGTGAGGATTTCCTCATAGCCGGTGATGGCGGTGTTGAAGCACACTTCGCCGGCGAGGTGGCCGGTGGCACCGATGCCGAAGCCTTCGAGCACCGTTCCGTCGGCGAGCACGAGCAGGGCGGTGGGCCGGGGCTCGGCCCAGCCCTCGGTGGCGTTGGGGGCGTGGTCTTGTTCGCTGGTCATGGATCGCCTAGATAGAGGCTCGCGCGCCGCGTTTCCAGCGCCTCTCGCAGGAATTTGTGCGCCCTCAGCGTCGCCGGCCGGATGGCCGCGCGAACCTGCTGCCGGAACTGGCGCCACCCAACACAGGACGGACGATCGTGCTTCGCGACGACATCAACGCGGCTCTGAAAGAGGCGCTAAAGGCCCAGGATAAAAAGAGAACCGGGACGCTCCGCCTCATCAATGCGGCGCTCAAGGACCGGGATATCGAGCAGCGGGGACATGGCAAGGACCCGCTCAATGACGACGAATTGCGCGCCCTGCTCGCCAAGATGGTGAAGCAGCGGGAAGAGAGCGCCAAGATCTATGACGAGGGCGGCCGCCCGGAGCTTGCCGCGCAGGAGCGCGAGGAAATTACCTACATCCAGGCCTTTCTGCCCAAACAGCTTTCCGAGGCCGACACGCGCGCCGCCATCGCCGCGGTGATCGCCGAGATCGACGCCAAGGGCATCAAGGACATGGGGCGCACCATGGCCGTCCTGAAGGAGCGCCACGCCGGCGCGCTGGATTTCGGCAAGGCGTCCGGCTGGGTCAAGGAAGCGCTGACAGCGGCCTGACCGGCCGGTTCACACCACGTTTCCGGGTGAGGTTCAGGGGCGGAATCGGTGACGTTCGGCAGATGCCGGTCCCGACTCCGCCCCTTTTTCGTCTGGCCGGCCCGGCACGCCCCTCATTTCCGGCTCCAGATCTGCCGGTCGACGCCGGGGGGCAGATCGGCCATCTCGTCGGCGACGAAGACCGGCTCCTTCCCCGACTTCCGCTGCGTAAGATAGTCCTTCGTCAGCCGCACCACCGTGCCCGAGAGCAGGACGATGGCGACGAGGTTGATGGAGGCCATCAGACCCATGGAGGCGTCCGCCGCGTTGAACACGGTGGCGACGCTCTGCAGTGATCCCCACACCACCATGGCCAGCAACGCAAGGCGCAGGATGATGACGCCTGAGACATGGCCATGGCCGAGGAAGACCAGCGCATTCTCGGCATAGGAATAGTTGCCGATGATGGAGGTGAAGGCGAAGAAGAAGATGGCGATGGCGATGAAGTAGCGCCCGAGATCGCCCACATGGACCTGCAGCGCGGCCTGGGTGAGCTGGGTTCCGGTGAGCTGGGCCGAGGGCTCCACCTCCGACAGGAGAATGAGCAGCGCGGTGGCGGTGCAGATGACGATGGTGTCGATGAACACGCCCAGCGACTGCACGAAGCCCTGGCTCA
>JAEWBL010000650.1 GCA_023391175.1 Pseudomonadota bacterium | reverse complement strand
GAGCTGCCGCATTCACGGCTTCACCCGGACGATTGAGCTCATAAAGCGTGGTCGCCTTGGCCGCCCAGAATCGCGTTTCACCCGGCCGCTGGGTGATGAGCAATTCGATATCGCTAAGCGCAGCCTGCAGACGGCCGAGCTGGAGCAAGGCCGTCGAGCGGTTCGCCCGCGCCTCGACGGACTTGCCATCGATTTCAAGCACACGGTCATAGCGCGCCACGGCCTCTTCCAGCCGGTTCAGCCGCGCCAGTGTGTTGGCGGCGAGGTATTGGGCCTCGGCGAGGCCCGGGTCGAGCTCCGCCGACTTCTCGAAGGCGGCGAGGGCGCGGTCCCACTTCTCCTCGGCCTGATAGACCGCGCCCATGATGAGCTGGGCGTGTGGGTTGGTCTTGTGGCCGTCCCGCGCCTTGCGCGCGACGGCGTGGGCTTCCTTCGGCCGGCCGGACTGGAGCAGCGCCAGTGTCAGCAGCCGGGCGACCTCGAAGGAATTCGGTGCCTCGCGCAAGATTGCCCGATAGATGGGGATCGCCTGATCGAGGCGCCCCTCCCGATGCAGTGCACCGGCGCGGGCAAGATCGGCCCGAAAATCCTTCTGCATCGCGCCCCCCAAATGGCGTGCGTGGTCGGTCTGCGAGGTCGCGGGATATGGACTGCCGTCAGGTGCGGGCGCGCTGGCCGAACAGGATGCTCTGGGCTTCCTTGTCCTTGGAGAGATCGTGCTTGGCGCGCTCCTCCTGGTTCACGGCAAGGCCCCGCTGCACCGCCGGGCGGGCGAGCACTCGCTCCAGCCAGGCCTTGAAGTGCGGGAATTCCTCGATGTGCTGGCCCTGCCGCTCCCACAGCTTGGCCCACCCGATGCAGGCGATGTCGGCGATGGAATAGTCGCCGGCCAGGTACTCGCGATCCTTCAGGCGCGTGTTCATGACGCCGTAGAGCCGATGGACCTCGTTGGTGTAGCGCTCGACCGCGTAGGGGATCTTTTCCGGCGCGTAGATGCGGAAATGGTGCGCCTGCCCCGCCATGGGGCCGAGGCCACCCATCTGCCAGAACAGCCACTGCTCCACCTCCACCCGCTTGCGCTCGTCGGAGGGATAGAACTGCCCGGTCTTGCGGCCGAGATACTGGAGAATGGCGCCCGACTCGAACACCGAGATCGGCGCCCCGCCGGGCCCGTCGGGATCGACGATGGCGGGCATCTTGTTGTTGGGGGAGATGGCGAGGAAGTCGGGCTGGAACTGGTCGCCCTTGCCGATGTTCACGAGCTTCACCGTATAGGGGAGCCCGCACTCCTCGAGCATGATGCTGATCTTGTAGCCGTTTGGCGTGGGCCAATAATAAAGCTCGATCGGCGACGTTTCGACTGCGGCCATCATGCCCTCCCTGCGGCCTGTGCCGCCGCTTCGGTAAGACGTAGACACCGCTCGGTGCCGCGGCAAGGGGGGAGGCGTCGAAGGCGCCGGCCCCTTTAGGCCAAGGCGATCTTGAAGCCCTCATGGGAGTTCGAGAACCCGAGCCGGCGATAGAATCGATGGGCATCACCGCGCAGCTTGCTGGAGGTGAGCGCGAGCGTGGCTGCGCCTTCGGCAGCGGCCGTCGCCATGGCGAAGCGCACCATGGCCTCGCCGATGCGCTGTCCGCGCAGGCTTTCATCCACCTGCACCGCCTCGATGAGCGCCCGCTTTGCCCCGCGGCCCGGCAGGCTGGTCACGAACACCAGCTGGAACGTGCCCACCACCCGCCCGTCCTTCTCGGCGACGTAGAGTTGCGCCCGCGGATCGGCGGCGATGGCTGCGAAGGCGGTGCGATAGCTGTCTGCTGCCTCCGGCGCCGTGGTGTCGCCATGACCGCCGAGCGCGTCGGCGGCAAACAGCGCGACCAGTGCAGGAAGATCGCCGGGGCGGGCCTCGCGGATCAGGAGATCGGCAGGCGGCGCGGGCTCGGGCGTCACCGGCACAGCGGATCGTCGGGCGGGAGGATGGTCATCTGCCAGTCGCTCCAGCGGTGGGGATTCATCCAGGGCGACCACCATTTCACCGACACTTCGATGGTGCTCTGATCGGCCGGCGGCAGGAGCAGCTTGGGCAGGCCGTTGAAGATGCCGGTGACGCGGGCGCAGCCGGTGGCGGGGCGCGACGGCGGACGGTACTGGTTCTCGCGCACGATCACGACCCGGGCGCCGGGAATCGCAGCCCTGAGCCGGCCGGCGGACGTGCGGTCGTCCGCGACCAGGGTTGGTGCGGGGCCGAGCTTGTTCGCGATGGCGACCTGAAGCTTGTAGAGCGGCTCGGCGGCGATGCAGCGCCCGCACAGCCGCGGGTCGGGCCACAGTGGCACCACCATGCGCGAGAGCATGATGCCGCCGCTGACCACCGCCAGCAGGGTGAGATAGATCCAAACCCTCTGGCGCCAGCCGCCGAGCCGTTCCAGCTCCGCGAACAGATAGACCGGCAGCAGCAGCAGGAAGACGTGGAAATAGCGGTCGCGCAGGCTGGACGTGCCCATGGCCAGCGTCGCCGCCAGGGTCGCGATGATGCCGATGAGAATGATGGACCTGAGCACGCGCCGCGGCGCCCCGCGCTCGGCGTCGTCGGGAACGGCCCCCTCACCCCGGTTGTAGGGGAGAAACACCAGCGCAACGACCAGCACCAAAGGCAGCACATAGCCGAACAGGGCGCCGATCGTGGTGGAGACCACCGCGTCCCATCCCGCACCGGTGGCACCGATGGTCTGAGCCGTGGCCTCGGCCACGTTCTGGCCATAGCGCCAGAGCGCGAAGCCGTAGATGCCGAGCGGCACGCCCGCCACCGCGAGCGTGACGAGAAGGCGCGGGTCGAGGATCACCTTCCGGTAGGACGGCTCCAGCAGGCAGGCCACCACCAGCACGCCGAGGAAGGCGACGAAGCCGAACTTGCCGAGCACGCCGGCAGCGATCCACAGGCCGAGCCCGGCGTAGAGGCCGAGGCTGCGATGGCGGCTCAGCGCCATCACCGTGAGGAAGGCGCCGGCGATGGCGACGATCATCACGTTGGAATGGGTGAGGATTCGGTGGCTGTGATAGCCGATCACCCAGATGAACGAGAGCGAGAACGTGGCGAGCGCCTGCAGCCGGGGATCGGCGATCACCCGACGGGCCACCCGGTAGACCAGCATGGCGCAGGCGAACAGCAGCGTGTAGCGCAGCACCGCGAAGGACAGCGTGCCGACACCGAACACCCGCTGCAGGCCCCAGAGCAGCCAGTCGAACAGCGGCGGATTGCGCGGAACGTAGGACAGCTCCAGCGACTGGACCATGTAGCTTTCGATGGCGTCGTCCGCGTTCACCGCGATCTCGAACACCACCGCGATCACCGCATGCAGGACCATCCAGAGGCCGACGATGAAGGCGACGCCTTCCGGCCGGGCCCAGAAGGGGACGGCCCCCTGCGCGCCTGTCGCGGCGGGCGCGGGCGCATCCCTGTCGAGATAAGTGTCGGTCACGGGGCACTCCTCATCCGCGCCTCTATACCGGCGCCGACGGCGCGGCGCCACCGCGCGCGGCGCGGGGCTCCGGCGCCGAGCGATGCCGGAACGGCCGGAAACGATCAGCGAAACTAGAGGGTTTCGAGCACGGTGAAGCTGTCGCGCCCGCCAGCGGCAAGCGCCGCGTCGGACACCTCGTGCACCAGCATCTCGTCAACGCGGCTCCCTGGAGGGCCCGCGCGGCAGGCCGTGAGCATGGCTTCCACCACCTCCGCCGGGCCGGCGAAAACCGCTTCCACCGCGCCGGAACGGCGGTTGCGCGCGAAGCCGAGGAGACCGCGCCCCTCCGCCTCCCGCGCGCACCAGGCGCGATAGCCGACGCCCTGCACCCGGCCGCGCAGCATCACGTGGACATAGCGCATGGGCACCTATTCCGTGCAGGCGCCGGGCGGCGTCAGCGCCTCGAACGACGCCATGGCGCCGACCAGGGCGAAGCGGCCATAGTCGATCTTGAGGCTGTTCACGACGCCATTGTCATAGAGCGCGAAGCTCATGACATAGGCGGGCGTGCGGTCCACCCCGCCCTCGTCGAAATAGCTGATCGTCACGGGATAGAAGGTGCGGCCGGCCAGCGCGGCCTTGGCCGGGGCAGCGATGCGGCTGTCATCGGTGCTCGGGCGGCCGATCACGGCCAGCGTGTCAAACACCTTCTGGGGGTCGCTCGCGCCGTCGTACACCTTGGCCTGATAGACGCTTTCCCCTGCGGCGGCCGCGGCCAGCACCTTCTTCACATGCTCGGTGGGCATCAGAATATCGCCCTTGAGCGTGAAGGTGGCCGACTCGGGCTTGGTGACGATCACCCTCAAAGCCGGCGGGTCCTGCCGCTCGACATTGGCCTCAAGCTCCAGGCCGTCGTCGTCGCCGCCCGTGGTGGTGGAGAGGAAGCGGTAGGACTTGCCGGTGCCGTCTTCCCACGCCTTGGAGGTGACAGTCTGGCGCAGCGGTTCGCCCCCTGTGGAGGCCGCGCTCTGCTGGCTGGTGACGGTGGTGTAGCCGGCGCAGACGTCGCCGGTGATCTCGTAGCGAATCTCTCCGTTCATTTCCTCAAGCTGGCCCGAGGGCTTGGACCCGTCGAGGGAAAGGCGGTAGGTCGCCTTGTGCGGCAGCAGGCTCACCGCGCCGGCCGGCAGCGCGGAGAAGCACCACAGGCCGGCCACCGTCGCCGCGGCGAGGCGCAAATGCTTCGTCATCTCTCAACTCCTTCCGGCCATCCGGCGCCAGCGAACCATACGTGCCGCCCGCCAGGAGCCGTGCTTGCGCCGGCGCGGCTCTTCGGCGAAGAGGATGGCCTAATTGCGCGCTGCATATGGCAGGAGGCCATCATGACTTCATCCGTCGAAAAGAAGCTCGCCGAACTCGGAATCACCCTGCCGAGCCCCAAGCCGCCCATCGCCAATTATGTGCCGGCGGTGCGCACCGGCAACCTGCTGTTTATTTCCGGTCAGGTTTCCATCGACGGTGAAGGCAAGATCGCCACCGGCAAGCTCGGCGCCGGGGTCAGCATCGAGGCCGGCCAGGCTGCAGCAAAGCTCTGCGCCATCAACATACTCGCCCAGGTAAAGGCGGCCATCGGCGATCTCGACAAGGTGGTGCGGATCGTGAAGCTCGTGGGCTTCGTCAATGCCACCGGCGACTTCACCGACCACCCCAAGGTCGTCAACGGCTGCTCGGACTTCTTCGTCGAGGCCCTGGGCGACAAGGGCCGCCATGCCCGCTCCGCCGTGGGCGTTTCCGGCCTGCCCTTCGATGCCTCGGTCGAGGTGGAAGCCATCGTCGAGATCGCCTGAGCGGAGAGGACCATGGGCGACCCGAGCTGGATCACTGCCCGCCCGGTCGCCCATCGCGGCCTGCACGACAAGGCGCGCGGCCGCATCGAGAACTCCCTGTCGGCCGCCGAGGCAGCGGCCGTCGCGGGCTATCCCATCGAGCTGGACATCCAGATCAGCGCCGATGGCGAGGCCGTGGTGTTCCACGATTTCACCCTCGATCGCCTCACGGCAGCCAAGGGCGCGGTCTCGGCGCTGAGCGCGGCGGAACTGGGGCGCACGAGGCTGGCGGGCACGCCGGACACGATCCCCGCCCTCGCCGACTTCCTCGCCCGCGTCGGCGGCCGGGTGCCGCTCTTCATCGAGATAAAGAGCGCGTTTTCCGGCGATACGCGGCTCGCGGCGCGGGCGGTGGACGCGCTCGCAGGCTACGGCGGCAAGGTCGCGCTGATCTCCTTCGACCCACAGATGCTCGCCGAGGCGAAGGCCCGTGCGCCGGGCATTCCGCGCGGCATCATCGCCCAGGCTCGCTATGACGGTGCCCATTGGCCAGGCATGACGCCCGAGCGCGCGCGGATGCTGGCGGACATGGATCACCACGCCTCCAGCGGCTACGATTTCATCACCTATCACTTCACCGATCTGGACCATCCCGCGCTGATCGCGGCACGCGGGCGCGGCGTGCCCGTCACCGCCTGGACGGTCCGCAGCCCGAATGATGCCGCCCGCGCACTGGCGGGGGCAGACCAGATCGTGTTCGAGGGGTTCACGCCGCAGGGATAGGGGCGTAAATCTGCGGCGTCCTGTCGCGGTGGTCAGCCTCTGCCGCAATGCACACTTAAGCTCGATGCCCGACGCCCACATCCGCATCCTGCCCAACCTGTCCGAGATCAAGGCGGCCGACTGGGACGCCTGCGCGGCGGGCGGGGCGGCCCGCCCCGAACCGTTTGTGAGCCACGCTTTCCTCTCCGCCTTGGAGGAATCCGGCTGCGCCGCCGCGCGCACCGGCTGGCTCCCGCAGCACCTCGTGCTGGACGGGCCAGACGGCAAGGCCGCCGCGGTTTGCCCCGCCTATCTGAAGTCCCATTCGCGCGGGGAATATGTCTTCGACCAGGGCTGGGCCGACGCCTATATGCGGGCCGGCGGCGAATATTACCCCAAGGTGCAGGTGGCGGTGCCCTTCACCCCCGTCACCGGCCGGCGCCTGCTTCTGAAGGACCCGGCCGATCCGGTGGGCCGGCTGGCGCTGGGCGCGGGCATCAAGCAGCTGGTGCGGCTGCGTGGCGCCTCCTCGGCCCATGTGACCTTTTCCACCGAGGAGGAATGGGAGGAACTGGCGTCCCTCGGCTTCCTCAAGCGCACCGACCGGCAGTTCCACTGGACCAATGCGGGCTACGCCACCTACGACGATTTCCTCGCCGAACTCGCCTCGCGCAAACGCAAGGCGCTCAAGAAGGAGCGGCGGGAAGCCACTGCGGAGGGTATCTCCATCGAATGGCTCACCGGCAAGAGCCTGACGGAAGAAGCCTTCGACGCCTTCTTCATGTTCTATCTCGACACCGGCGGCCGCAAATGGGGCACGCCCTATCTCAACCGCCAGTTCTTCCAGCGCGCCGACGAGCGCATGGCCGACCAGATCCTGCTGGTGATGGCCCGCCGGGACGGCCGCTACATCGCCGGCGCCCTGAATTTCATCGGCGCCGAGACGCTCTATGGCCGCTACTGGGGCGCGGTGGAGCACCACCCCTTCCTGCATTTCGAGGTCTGCTACCATCAGGCCATCGACTATGCGATCGCCACCGGGCTCAAGGTGGTGGAGGCCGGAGCGCAAGGCGAGCACAAGCTGGCGCGGGGCTATCTGCCCAAGGCCACCTATTCCGCTCACTACATCGTGCACCAGGGCCTTGCCGGTGCCGTCGCGCAATATCTGGAGCGCGAGCGCACCCACGTGGAGGAGGATTCGGCGGTGCTGACCGAGCTCGGCCCCTTCCGGCGCTGTGTCGAGGACGAGCAGGACTGAAGCGCCCCCAGACGCCATCCCGTTTTCGTCCACTTGGCTCCCCATGCGACATCATCCGCCGGTTGCCCGGCTCACGGGCGGGTCGCTATAGTCCCCCCGCCAATCTGGGGACAGGCGATGACGTATTGCTGTGGGGTTCTGGTTCGGGACGGTCTGGTGCTGATCGCCGACACCCGGACCAATGCGGGCCTCGACAACATTTCCACCTTCCGCAAGCTCCACATCTTTGAGGAGCCGGGCCACCACGTGCTCGGCCTTGCGACCGCGGGCAATCTCTCCGTCTCCCAATCTGTCGTCAGCATGCTGCACGAGGGCGTCGAGGACCACGAGATCGGGGAGCGCAGGCAGTTGCGCGACTGCCGGACCATGTTCCAGGCCGCCCAGCTCGTGGGCACCGCCATCC
>JAEWBL010000639.1 GCA_023391175.1 Pseudomonadota bacterium | reverse complement strand
AGCGCCGACCGGCACGGCCTGCCAGAGGGGACGGCCCCACACGACGGCGGCGAACACCGCCGTCGCCGCGCCGACCACGGCGAGCTCGCCCTGCATGGCGTTGATGACGTGGCTACCCTTGAAGATGACGGCAATGCCGAGCCCGACGAGAGCATAGACGAAGCCGTTGGTGACGCCGGCGAGCAGCGCCTGGGTGAAGAGCATCAAGGCCAAGGGACGTTCCCCCTTTTGGTTCAGGAACCGGCCTTGAACGGCAGGCGGACAAACTTGCCCTTGTCGAGCTTCGAGAAGACGTAACTTTTGAGCGTGAGCCCGGTCAGGTCGTCCTGAGAGAAGTCGAACCGCGCCATGGCGCCGTCGAAGGGACCGCGGATCGCCTCGCACAGGGCGCCAGGCTGGGCGTCCGGTCCGACCTTGGCGAGGCCGGCGGCCACCGCGTTGAAGGCGTCCCAGGCGCTCGCCTCCATGGTCTTGGGCAGCACCCCGTATTCCTTGTGGAAGGCGTCCACGAACGCGCTCTGGCCGGGCAGCGGATCCTCCGCAACAAGGAACTCGGCGAAGACGATGTTGTCCGCCGCGTCGCCCATGGCCTTCACATACTCGTAAGTCGCGGTTCCGATGCCCGACAGGAGCGGCACGGTCATGCGGATCTGCCGTGCGTTGCGGAAGGGCGTCGCCGAGTTGCCGATGACGGCGACGGCGTCGGGGGCTGCGGCCTTCACCTTGGCGGCCTGTGTGGTGGCATCGGTCGCGCCGACCTCCCATTTCTCCACCGCCACGATCTCCACGGGGTAATCGGGGCTCACCTCGCGGATCTTCGCCATCACGATGTTGCCGTAGGCAGAATCATGCAGCACGCCGAGCTTCTTCGCGCCCAGCGCCTTGGTCGCGACCTCGAGCAGCGCGCGGGCGTTGAGGTCCTGGGACGGGAGCATGTGGAACACGCAGCGCCGGGTCTTCTCCATGGGAACGCCAAGGCCGGTGAAGGCCATGACGGGGATCTTGGCCGGGTCGGCCACGCCGCCCACGGCAAGGGTCGAGGCTGTCAGCGTCGGGCCGATGATGGCCTGCACCTTCTGCGAGAAGATCAGGTTGTTCGCCTTGGTGACCGCCACATCCGGGCTCGACCCGTCGTCCTCCATGACAAGCTGGACCTGGCGGCCGTCGATGCCGCCTTTCTCGTTCACCAGCTTTACGGCCAGCTGCAGCCCGTTGCGCTGAGGGATGCCGGCGCCTGCGCCGGGTCCGGTGGTCGACAGGATGGCGCCGATGCGGATCGGTTCCGCGGCATCAACTGGTGTTCCCGTTCCAGCAAGCGCGAGGACGAGCGCGGGCACCGCCAGGACCGCCCGGCGCGACACTGATTGCTTCATGTTCTTCCTCCCAGATTTTATGATTGTTCGACACTTCAGAAACCGACGCGGTCACCTCCCTTGAGGGCGAGCATCGACCGCGCGTCGCTTGGCGTTGCGATCTCGTGGCCGAGCTCTTCCAGGATCTGGCGGACCTTCCTCACTTGCTCGGCGTTGTTCGCAGCGAGCCGTCCGCGACCGATGAAGAGGCTGTCCTCCAGCCCCACCCGCACATTCCCGCCCAGCATGGCCGCTTGAGTTGCGACCGGAATCTGGTGCCGACCTGCAGCCAGCACCGACCAGACATAGTCCGCGCCGAACAGCCGGTCTGCGGTGCGTTTCATGAAGAGGACGTTGTCCATCTCGGGACCGATGCCGCCCAGGATGCCGAAAATGGTCTGGACGAAGAACGGCGGCTTTACGAGGCCGCGGTCCACGAAGTGGGCGAGGTTGTAGAGGTGACCGATATCGTAGCACTCGTGCTCGAAGCGCGTGCCATGCTCCTCGCCCAGGAGCTTCAGGATCCGTTCGATGTCGCGGAAGGTGTTGCGGAAGATGAAGTCGTCAGTGCTCCGAAGGTAGGGCTCTTCCCAATCGAACCGCCAGTCCTTGTAGCGGTCCGCCAGCGGGTAGATGCCGAAGTTCATGGAGCCCATGTTGAGCGAGCACATTTCCGGCCGTGCCGCCAGCGGAGCAGCGAGGCGATCCTCCACGCTCATGTTCAGGCTGCCGCCGGTGGTGATGTTCAGCACCGCATCGGTCGCCTGCTTGATGACCGGCAGGAACTGCATGAAGACCTTCGGGTCCGGCGTCGGGCGGCCGTCTCGGGAATCCCGGGCGTGCAGGTGGAGGATGGCCGCGCCGGCTTCCGCAGCGGCGATGGACTGGGCCGCGATATCCTCGGGCGTGAACGGCAGGGCGGGCGACATGGTGGGGGTGTGGATGCCCCCGGTGATGGCGCAGGTGATGATGACCTTGTCGGGCCGCTTCATGCGTCTTCTCCTTGGCCGATCTTGCGCACCGCGTCCTTCAGATGGCGCACGAGGGTGGCGCGCAGTTGGTCGGCATCCCCCGCCTCCCAGCGGCGAAAACCTTCTCCGGACTTCATGCCGAGCCGGCCCTGCGCCACGAGAGCGCGCAGATAGGCCGACGGCGCGGGATCGCGATTGAGCGCGGGGAGGATCGTCTCATGGATGGCGAGGGTCAGGTCGGTGCCCACGAGGTCCGCATTCTCCAGCGGCCCGAGGACCGCGAGGCGCAGCCCGAAGCTGGACTTGACCACCGTATCCACCGTCTCGGCGTCGCAGACCCCCTCTTCAACGAGGGCGATGGCCTCCCGCCATAGCGCGTGCTGCAGCCGGTTTCCGACGAATCCCGCCACGTCCCGACGCACATGGACCGGCTTCTTTCCCGCTGCCGCGAGGATGTCCATGGTGCGCGCGACAATGTCCGGCGCGGTGCGGTCCGTCCCGATCACCTCGACCAGCGGGACCAGGTAGGGTGGGTTCCACCAATGGGTGCCGAGCGCCCGCTCCGGTCGGGCGAGCCCGGCCATGATGCTTCCGATGGGGATGACGGAGGTGTTGGTGGCAAGAATGGCCTCGGCCGGGGAGTAGGCCTCGATCTCGGCGAACAGGGTGCGCTTGGCGTCGAGGTTCTCCGTCGCCGCCTCGATGACGAGGTCAGCGCCGGCAACGGCATCCGCGAGCTTCTGGAAAGGCAGAACCCGCTGTGCGGCGGCAGGGTCCTGGCCGAGCGCGGAAAGGTTGGCACCGATGCGCGAGCGCAGGGACGCCAGCGCATTGGGCATCGGGTCGAACACCCGGACCTCGTGCCCCCGCGCCGCGAACACCTGGGCAATGCCATGGCCCATGAGGCCGGCGCCGACAATGGCTGTGATTGGTTTTCCGGTCATGCCCTTCTCCTCCCGCGTCCCCCGCAGGGTGCGACCCGTCCCGGCGGATGCCGGAGCGGGTCAGGTCGGGTGCTGCTCAGAGGGGGGTGCCCGCCTCGATGCGGTACGCCTGCTGGGGATCCTCGATGGCGACGAGGCGGATGATGCAACCGTCGCCCCGATCCCAGTTCCAGGGGAAGAAGGCGAAGGTCACGCGCTTGCCGGTAACGGCGTCGAGGTCGCCGCCCACATTCTCGATGCCGAGAATGCCGTTGGTGAAAAGCTTGCGGTGGACCGGCTCCCACTCGGGGTGATCCTCCTTCCAGTCCCGGCCGCCGGACCATGCCTTGTATTCCTCGGCAAGGTGGGGATGCAGGGGGCCGTTGCGGTGGGGGCCGATGGCTGTCGCCAGCGGGTGGTCGTTGGCCTGTGTATCGTGGCCAACCACCTTCACCCGCTTCTCGACGAACCAGTCGCCCGCCGAGGCCACGAAGCCGGGCGCGTAGCAGAAATACTCGGCATTGTCGTCGTAGAGCTTGTGCCACCCCGTGTTCACGATGACCACGTCACCCGGACGCACATGCGCCCCCGCGGCCTTTTCAAGGTCCTCATAGGTGATCGGCTCCCACCTCTTCTTCGGGACCGAGACGACGATCCCGGTGCCGAAGAAATGCGGCAGGGGAACTTCATCGATGAAGGGGGTGCCTTCCACCACGTGGGCCGGCGCGTCGATATGGGTCGTGTTATGCATCGTCGTAGTGATGCGCTGGGTCAGGACACCCGATTTCGCCATGTAATGAATGCGATCGATCTGCACATCCTGGAAATATGGCCAGTTCGGAGACTGGAATCCAAACCGGTGCGACAGGTTATAAAACTTGAGTCCCATGTCATTGTGAAGATTCGACTGGAACTCGATGCCACGAATCGTGACAGTCATTTAACGCCTCCCAGCGTCTTGCCCTCGGCGAGGGCGGATCTTTTTCGTTGCTTCCGGGATATGGCGCATGAAGGGGGTGGTCAAACATAATGATACATGTGTATTGTATTGCGATACACATCCATGGAGCGAGCGATGACGGAGGATGGAGCTGCCATCCGCGACGGGGGCGGAATCCAGGTGATCGCTCGGGCGGCGGCCATCCTGCGGTCGTTGAAGAACGTGCGTTCGGGGCTCAGCCTCGCGCAGATCGCGGGCCGGGTGGGTCTCCCGCGCTCGACCGTGCAGAGGATCGTCAATGCCCTGCTGGAGGAAGACCTGGTGATTTCCGCAGGTCCCGACGGGGGCTACCGCCTCGGGCCGGAGATCCACGCGCTTTCGCGCTCGGGAAAGATCGACATCGTCGAGCAGGTGCGCCCCCATATCGTCGCGCTCTCCCAGGCGACGGGCGAGACCGTGGACTTTTCGGTGCTGCGCGGGAGCGAGGTGCTGTTCCTTGACCAGGTGACGGGGACGCACCGGCTGCGGGCGGTCTCGGCGGTCGGCGACATCTTTCCGCTGACCAATACGGCCAATGGCAAATGCTGCCTCGCTCTGCTCGAACCCGAGCGCGCGCGGGCTCTGGTTCGCAAGGAACTCCCGGGCACGAAGCGACTGGACGCGGTGCTCGCAGAAATCGCCGAGGTGCGACGCACGGGCATCGGCTTCAATCACGAGGAACATACTGTCGGGATCAGTGCCGTCGGCATTGGCTTCCGCGATGCCGCGGGCGGTGTCTATTCGATTTCCATCCCCGTTCCCACCTCACGCTTCGAACTCGTGCGAGATGATGCAATCCGCCATCTGCAGGCGCACAAGAGCCAGATCATCGAAGAATTGGGCGCTGGTAGCAAAAACGTCCGCGTGGCGTGACTATCGTGGATCAGAATATTTGAACAATATTCAGCGGCTGAGCGGCGCTCGCCCGCTGCCCGACGCGAAGTGGCCTGCCCCTATTGAGTGGTCCGGCTTGAGTCTAATGCAATGTGGGCCCGTTGGCCGCATTGATGTTGGCGGCACCGGCGGCACGATGACGGCCGGTGCCGGAGGCTTGTAGCCGAGCGCGGCGTGCGGCCGCTCGGTGTTGTACTGCGACGGCCGAAGTCATGTCGGCCATCGAAGATGGTGGACCGTGCCGGGCGCAGAGGCGGCGAGCGCGCGGCACCCATATCGGGTGCGTAACGGCCGCCGCACGGCTGGAAATTCGCGCGCGGCATCACTTCCGGCGCGGCGGGCGCACTCCTGATCAAGATTGCGCCGTCAGCATTGCACCCGCTGGAGGCGTGGCCTCCGTCTCAGCCAGTTCAATCCAGACAGGGGCATGGTCGCTCGCCTTCTCCCAGCCCCGCAAGGCGCGGTCAACCTCGGCTACGGCGAGGCGGGGCACGAGGCTCGGGCTCAGGAGAAAATGGTCCAGCCTCAGCCCTGCATTGCGTCCCCAGGCGTTCCGGAAATAGTCCCAGAACGTGTAGATTGCCTCGCCGGGGTGTAGCGAACGCAGGGCATCGGTCCAGCCCGCCGCCATCTCTAGAGCGTGAGCTGAGCTTCGATCTCCGCCTTGTCGATCACGGAGAACACCTCGGCGATTTTGCCTCCTATCAAAGTATAAAAGACGTGCTCATGGAACACGACGCGCCTTCCATTTACCGGCAAACCGAGAAATTCGCCGAGCGGCGCGCAATCAAAGTGGATCCTAGACGCGATACGACCTTCTTCGGCCACAGCGATATCGAGGTCGAATTGGAGATCGGGAATATCGCGGCAGTTCTCTTCAAGCATGGCTCGATAACCATCCAGCCCGAGACGCCGCCCGTTATGAATTACGCCGTCCGCCACGAAATCACCAAGCCGTCTCCAGTCTCGGGCATTCAGGCAGGCGATGTAATGGCCGTAGAAGATGGTTGCATCGTTGGGCATAGGAGCTGCAACGCGCGACCGGGCTGACGGTTCCGGTTGCATTATGCCCTAAGCTGGCTGGCCTCAGCACCTTCGTCCGCCACCAAATAACGTCGATCAGTGCGTGAGCTGGCTGGTCCAGCTCAGCCCGCCCAGCCCCTCCCCCGCCCCATACGCCGCAGTCCACTCGTCCTCCGACATGGGCTTGTCGCTGACCTCGTGGTCGATATTCACGTTCTCGCTCTTGTCCACCACGAGCGGACTCCACCTGTGATTGAGCCGGTGCTAGCGTACGCGGCTCATGCCGAGAGGGTCACCGGTGATCGTCCGGCGGTAGAATCTCCACCAAGCAATCGATGACGCACTTCTTCTCGGCACCGAAGTCCAAGGTGAGGCGAACTGACCTCGTGAACACTCTCCTACGATATGAGACGGCCGCATGAAAAAACTGGTCATTTCGCTCGCCTCTCTGACTGTAGGTGTAGTGGTTTCGAGGCTCCTCTTTGAGCATGCGGACCACGGGGGGCGGGGCTGGCTCTTCTTGGGTGTGGTTATCCTAATGATCGCCTTCACCGTTCTGAGTCTATGGCGCCCGAAGCGCCGCTAGACCTCGTCGCACTCGGTCAGTTGCCGTCCGGCGCCACAGCGACCCGCATGTAGACGCGGGCGAGGCTGAGAGCCTGCCCGGAGGTGGTTCACCCTTCACCTGGGCCAGCAGCGCGCGGGCGCGCTCCGGGTTCAGCAGGGCATCCTTCACGATGTCATCAACGCTCTGGAGCCCAGCCTGCCGCATCGCTTCGATGACGCGGCCGAGCTGCGCGCCGCCACCGGCTCCAGCCGCCGCGCCAATGCCGCCGGCCGTCATGCTGCCCGCCGCAGCGCCGGGCCCCTTCAGACCGTCGCGCCGTCCGCCGCGGCCAGCCGCCGGAACGCGCCATCGAAATAGAGCAGCGGGTCGGCCCCCCGATAGCTTAGGCCGACGACCTCGCCGACGAAGATCGTGTGCGTGCTGGCGTGGTGACGCTCGCGCAGCCGGCATTCAAGCATCGCCACCGCATCTTCGAGGAGAGGACAGCCGATCTTGCCCAACCTGTGCGCGACGCCCTCGAACGGCTGGTCGAGCCGGCGGGCGAAGCGGCCCGCCAGATTCTGCTGATGCTCGGCGAGAATATTCACGGCGAAGGCGCCGCTGTCGGCGATGAGGTCGTGGGAGGTGGTCTCGCGGTTCACCACGGCGAG
>JAEWBL010000615.1 GCA_023391175.1 Pseudomonadota bacterium | reverse complement strand
GTGTGGGACTGGTACGTGCAATGGCGGGAACGCCGGCGAGGCTTCTTCACACGTTGGGAGTCGGAGATGCTGGCACTCGGGCTGTCCTTCACGAGAAAGGACACGGGATGGATCCGGCAACATTCTGCGCTCGCCGACCGGCTGCGCCCGATCCCCAACCTCATCACCGAGGCAGACATCGCGAGGGCCCGCGCAGATTGGGAAGGCGCCTGCGATGCTCTCCAGAAGCACGCGCACGCCCGGGTGCCTGAGATCAAACGCGTCGTACGCGTCCATCGCGACCCGTTCGAGCCGATCCTGGCAGTGCTCGAAGCCGAGAGCCCGGTGCGGGAGTATTTGAAGATCCCCGCAGAGATTCTCCGCCTCATGCCCGACGCCAAGCGCTATCCGATAGCCGCAGCCGAGGCGGTTCGCTCGTTCCTCATGATCCGCCTCGGCCTGCGGCAGAAAAACTTGAGGCAACTTCTCGTCTGCCCGCGAGGGCGGGCACCGGCGACAGAACGCCAACTTGAGGATGCAAAACGAGGAGAGCTGCGCTGGAGCGAGCGGGATCAGGGATGGGAGGTGTTCATTCCTGCGTGCGCCTTCAAAAACGCCACCTCGTCCTATTTCGGCTCGAAGCCGTTCCGCCTGGTGCTGCCCGACCTCGGCAGCCTCTATCACTACATCGACGCCTATATCGACCGGCACCGGAAGGTGCTCCTGCGCGGAGCCTCTGATCCCCGCACCTTCTTCGTCAAATCGGTGAAGGCGAAGACGGCGGATCCGGCCTATTGCCAGAACACGTTCTATGAAGCGTGGCGGCTCACGATCCAGCGCTATGGCATCTACAATCCCTACACCGAGCGCGGCGCCATCAAGGGGCTTCTGCCCCATGGGCCGCACAACGTCCGCGATGTCCTGGCGACGCACATCCTGAAGGTGACGGGCTCCTACGAGCAGGCGAGCTACGCCATTCAGGACACGCCCGAGATGGTCGCGAGCCGCTACGGCCGGTTCCTCCCGCAGGACAAGGCCGCACTCGCTGCTCAGATCCTGAACCGGGTATGGGAGGCGGCCTGAGGGCCGCCGTCCCGCCTGATCCCGGCAAATCCCGCTTGTGTCCATCACAGACCACCCACGAGCTAATGCACGTGCTGGGGCAGATGCTGGGGCACAATTCCCCGTCGACGAGAATTGCCGTTATATTTCAGATGTTTATGGAATTTAACTGGTGGAGCCGAGGGGAATCGAACCCCTGACCTCTGCAGTGCGATTGCAGCGCTCTCCCATCTGAGCTACGGCCCCGAACCATGGGAGGCGCCATTTATGATTTGGGGCCCCATGCTGTCAAGCGGGGATAATCCCGGCAAGCGCGCGATTTTCCGGCTGTCCACCGTTCCGCGTCACGCCCCTCGTGGTTCTTCCGCGGGCTTGCCTCTCAGGACCACGTAGATGGCGGGAATGACCAGTACGGTCAGCGCCGTGGAGGAGGTGAGGCCGAACAGAAGGGAGATGGCGAGGCCCTGGAAGATCGGATCGGTCAGGATCACCGCCGCGCCGATCATCGCCGCAAGCGCAGTCAACAGGATCGGCTTGAACCTGATGACGCCCGCCTCCAGCAGCACCTCCTCCAGCGGCCGGCCGGGGGTCCGGGCGTGGCGGATGAAGTCCACCAGCAGGATGGAGTTGCGCACGATGATGCCGGCCAAGGCGATGAAGCCGATCATCGAGGTGGCCGAGAAGGGTGCGCCGAACAGCCAGTGGCCGGTCATGATCCCTATGAATGTCAAAGGGATAGGCGTGAGGATGACGAGCGGCAGCTTGAACGAGCCGAACTGCGCCACCACCAGGATGTAGATGCCGAGGATGGCGACGATGAAGGCGCCCCCCATGTCGCGGAAGGTGACCCACGTCACCTCCCACTCGCCGTCCCAGAGAAGGGTCGGTTTCGCCTCGTCGGAGGGCTGGCCGTGGAGCGCGATCTCCGGCTTCGGCACATCTCCAAAATCCATGTCTGCCAAGGCCTTGGACACTGCGAGCATGCCGTAGACGGGAGCTTCGTAGGCGCCGGCGAGGTCGGCCGTCACCATCTCGGCGGGGCGGCCGTTGTGGCGGAAGATGGGGAAGGAGGCGGGTTCGCGCAGGACCCGGACCACGTCGCCCAGCTCCACCACGCCACGCCCGCCGGGCAGGGCGTTGGCGGGCACGGGGGTCGCCAGGGTACGTTCGTCTACAACCTTGTTTCCCTTCGACATTTGGAGGCGGATCGGGATCGGCGCCCGGCCGTTGCCGCGATGGGAATAGCCCAGGGTGCCACCGGCGAAGATGGAGCGGATGGCGTCGTACACATCCCCTTGTTCCACCTTGTAGAATTCGAGGTTGTCCTGGTCGATGGCGAGGCGGACGCGCTCGCCCGGGGTGCCGAAGCTGTCGTCCACGTCCACGATAAAGGGAACATTTTCAAAGGCTTGCCGCACCTTCCGCGCGACCGCACGACGGGTCTCGGCATCCGGGCCGTAGATTTCGGCAAGGAGGGTCGAGAGCACCGGCGGGCCGGGGGGCGGCTCGACCACCTTGAGCGACGAACCCGGTGGAAGTGCGATTGATTTCAGTCTGTTACGGACATCCAAAGCGATCTCGTGGCTGGTACGAGAGCGCTCATTTTTCGCTTTCAGGTTGATCTGGATGTCCCCCTGCCGCGGGGCGGAGCGGAGGCCATAGTGGCGCACCAATCCGTTGAAGTTGAACGGCGCGGCAGTGCCGGCATGGGTCTCGAACGAGACGGATTCGGGCAGGTCCGAGAGCGCGTTCACCAGGGTGTTCAGCGTGGATTCGGTCCGTTCCACGGGGGTGTCAGCCGGCATGTCGAGAATGACGGCCAGTTCGGTCTTGTTGTCGAACGGAAGAAGCTTGACCGTCACCGCGTGGGTATAGAAGAGGCTGAGGGACGCGAGGGTCGCCACCCCCACGGTGGCGAGGAAGGCACCCGCCCGGGCGCGGGAGGCGAGGATGGGCTTCGCCACCCGCACATAGAAGCGCCCCAGCCGGCCTCCGTCGGCGGCCTCCGCATGGACCTCGTGACCTTTTCCGGCCCGCCCCGCGATGCGCAGCATCAGCCAGGGGGTGAGGATGACGGCGACGAAGAAGGAGAAGACCATCGCCGCCGAGGCGTTGGCCGGGATGGGGCTCATGTAGGGGCCCATCATGCCGGAGACGAACAGCATGGGCAGGAGGGCGGCCACCACGGTCAGGGTGGCGACGATGGTGGGGTTGCCCACCTCCGCCACCGCGTCGATGGCGCCCTGCGCCCGCGAGCGGCCATCCTTCATGGCCCAGTGGCGGGCGATGTTCTCGATGACGACGATGGCGTCGTCCACCAGGATGCCGATGGAGAAGATGAGCGCGAACAGGCTCCCCCGGTTCAGCGTGTAGCCCATGAGGCGGGCGGCGAAGAGGGTGAGGAGGATGGTGGTGGGGATGACCACCGCCACCACCAGCGCCTCGCGCCAGCCGATGGCGAAGCCCACCAGCACGACGATGGAGACGGTGGCGAGGCCGAGGTGCAGCAGCAGCTCGTTGGCCTTCTCGTTGGCGCTCTCGCCGTAATTGCGGGTGACCTTCACCTCCACGTCGGCGGGGAGGGCGGAGCCGTGCGCGGCCTCGATCTGGCGCAGCACCGCCTCGGCGATGACCACCGCATTGGTGCCGGGGCGCTTGGCGATGGCGAGCGACACCGCCGGGCGCCGGGTGAGTCCTTCAGGCCCCTTCTCGATATGGGTGACGTAGTGCTCAGCCGGCTGGGTGGCGAGGCTCACGTCCGCCACGTCGCGCACATAGACGGGGCGTCCGTCGCGGGAGGTGAGCAGGATGCCGCCGATCTCGGAAGGGGTCTGCAGCGTCTGGCCGGCGACCAACGTCCGCTGGCCGTTCGCCTCGCGCACGGTGCCGGTGTTGAAGGTGCGGTTTGCGCCTTCGAGCTTGCCCTGCAACTGGGCGAGGGTGATGCCGTAGAGGGAGAGGCGCTCGGGATCTGGCGCGACGCGGATTTCCTCCGGCTGCTCGCCGACGATGTAGGTGAGGCCGATGTCCGGCAGCTTGGCGATGTCGGCCTGCAGCTCCCGCGCCACGCGGGTGAGATCATTGGCCGTCCAGCGCCCGGCCGCGTCCGGCTTGGGCACGAGGGTGAGCACGAGGATGGCCACGTCGTCGATGGAGCGGCCGACGATCAGAGGCTCGGTGATGCCCACCGGGATGCGGTCGAGATTGGCCCGCACTTTCTCGTGGACGCGCAGGATGGCGGCGTCCGGGCTGGTGCCGGTGAGGAAGCGCGCGGTGACGAGGACGCCATCGTCCTCGGTCTGCGAATAGACGTGCTCCACCCCGTCGATGGCCTTGACGATGGTTTCCAGCGGCTCGGTGACGAGCTTCACCGCATCCTCGGCCTTCAGCCCCTGGGCCGAGACGCGGATGTCCACCATGGGCACGGAAATCTGCGGCTCCTCTTCGCGCGGCAAGGTGATGAGCGCGATGAGGCCGAAGGCGAAGGCCGCGACCAGCAGCAGCGGCGTCAAAGGCGAGGCGATGAAGGTGCGCGTGAGCACGCCGGCGATGCCGAGAGGGCGGGTGTCGGGGGAGGTCTCGCTCATGGTCAGCGCCCCGCCGCGGAGATCACGTCGGCGTCCTTGAGGCCGGTGAGGATTTCCACCCGCTCGCCGCCGTCGCCGGGAAAGCGCTCGCCGAGGATGA
>JAEWBL010000587.1 GCA_023391175.1 Pseudomonadota bacterium | reverse complement strand
TTTCCACATCCTCCCGATGGTCAGAAAATCTGCAATTAATTGACCCTGCAAGGCCTTAGTCCTCAGGAGCGCGGCGCCCTCCGGTTAAAATAAAGATCGAACAACAACCGGACCTGCCCCATGGCCTACGTCGTCACCGACAAGTGTATCCGCTGCAAATTCATGGATTGCGTCGCCGTCTGCCCGGTGGACTGCTTCTATGAAGGCGAGAACATGCTCGTCATCAAGCCCGACGAGTGTATCGACTGCGGCGTCTGCGAGCCGGAATGCCCGGCCGCCGCCATTTCCGCCGACAGCGATCCGGCGGCCGCGCCGTGGATCGCGCTCAATGCGGAATATGCGGCCCTGTGGCCCAACATCGCCGAGAAGAAGGAGCCGCCGGCGGATGCCGCGCAGTGGATGAACGTGGACGGCAAGTTCGAGAGCGCCTTCTCCCCGGCGCCGGCCGAGGCGTGAGGCGATCATGAGCAACCTGAACACCGAGACCGTCCTCGAGGTCCGCCACTGGACCGACCGTCTCTTCTCCTTCACCGCCACCCGCGACAGTGCCTTCCGCTTCAAGAGCGGCCAGTTCACGATGATCGGCCTCGACGTGAACGAGAAGCCGTTGCTGCGCGCCTATTCGCTCGCCTGCGCGCCGCACGAGGAGCAGCTGGAATTCTTCTCCATCAAGGTGCCGGACGGCCCCCTCACCTCGCGCCTCCAGATGCTGCAACCCGGCGATCCCATCCTCGTCGGCCGCCGGCCCACGGGCACGCTGCTGCTGGACAATCTCAAGCCGGGCAAGCGCCTCTATCTGCTCGCCACGGGCACCGGCCTCGCGCCCTTCGTCTCCATCGCCAAGGACCCGGAGGCCTATGAGCGGTTCGAGCACATCATCCTCGTCCATGGCTGCCGCGAGGTGGCGGAACTCGCTTATGGCGAGCAGGTGGTGGCGGACCTGAAGGCGCACGATTTCCTCGGCGAATATGCGCAGGCGCAGCTGCTGCACTATCCGACCGTCACCCGCGAGCCGTTCCGCAATCGCGGCCGCGTCACCGACCTCATGGAGAGCGGCCAGCTCTTCGCCGACCTCGGCCTGCCAGACCTCGACGCCGAGCACGACCGGGTGATGCTGTGCGGCTCCCCCCAGATGATTGCCGACACCAAGGCGCTTCTCGAATCGCGCGATTTCGTGGAAGGCGCGGGCAACCGGCCGGAGACGTATGTGGTCGAGAAAGCCTTCGCCGAGCGCTGAGCGTTGCAGATTGCAAAATCATGCAACGCGCCGGTAACGATCCGAAGCTAGGCTACGGCGCCAGATCCCGATGATGGAGATGCTGGTGTCGATACGTTTCGATTTTGGATCGCGCCTGCGCGCGCTGGCCGGAGCGGCCGTCATGCTGGCCGGCATTCTCGCTGCCGGTGCTGCCGCGGCGGCCCAGCCGGCGGTGGCCGTGACGAATGTGAACCTTCGGGCGGGGCCGAGCACCAGCTTCCCGGCTGTCGTCACGGTTCCGGCTGGCGCGGCGCTCCAGACCTATGGCTGTCTCGCAGACTATACCTGGTGCGATGTCGCGCTGGGGAACGTGCGCGGCTGGATGGCGGCGCAATACATCAAGGTCGTGCCCTCCGCCGGTGCTTCGCCGGTGGTGATGACCGCGGCGGTTGCGGCGGGCCTCGGCATCGCCGCGGTGGCGTTCAACCAGTCCTACTGGAACACCCATTATGTGGGTCGGCCGTGGTATGGCCAGTGGAACCGCTATTACGGCCCCTACGCTCGCGGCCCGGTCGGCCACGTGGGCGCCACCAGCTGCCGCAACGGCGTCTGCCGCCATGTGGGCGCCACGCGCGGCCCGGCCGGCAACACGGTTGTGCGGCGGGGCGTGGTGGTGCGTTGATCGAATAATTCGATCATTTGTAGAAAAACAACTCATTTGATCGATCCATGGCAGGGGGGCATCCTCGTCGCAAGAGGACCCCTGCCATGACCGACAAGCACCTGACCGATCCCGCGCTCATTCCCACCGTGCCCCCCGTTGCCGCGCCGTCTTCGAGCGGTCCGCTGGTGACGGCCTTCGGCGGCATCCTGCCGGGGCTTGCCTACACGGTGGTGATCGCGGCCGCGGCCTATGCCATCCGGCAGGTGCCGGGCATGGGGCTCGTGAGCCCGCTCATCCTCGCCATCGTCATCGGCATGGCGCTGCACAACATCTTCGGCACGGCGGCCATCATCAAGCCGGGCGTGAAGTTCGCGCTGCGGCGCATCCTGCGCTTCGCCATCGTGCTGCTGGGCCTGCAGCTCACTTTCGAGCAGGTGCGCTCGGTGGGCGTGGTGGGCTTCTCCATCGTCGCCTTCACCCTGTTCGCCACATTCTTCGTCACCCGCTGGATCGGCCGCGCCATGGGGGTGGACCGGCAGCTCTCTGAGCTGATCGCCGCCGGCACCGCAATCTGCGGCGCCTCGGCAGTGATCGCCACCAATACGGTGACGCGCGGATCGGACGAGGACGTGGCCTATGCGGTGGCCTGCGTCACCATCTTCGGCTCGCTGTCCATGCTGCTGATGCCGGCGCTGATCCCGTTCACCGGCTTCGACGCCCACGCCTTCGGCCTGTGGACCGGCGCCTCCATCCATGAGGTCGCGCAGGTGGTGGCGGCCGCCTTCCAGGGCGGCCAGCAGGCCGGCGAGTTCGGCACTGTGGCGAAGCTCTCGCGAGTGATGCTGCTGGCGCCCCTCGTCATCGGCCTCGGCGCGGCGGCGGTGATGCGGGCGCGCGGCGACAAGTCGGCCGGCCATGCCAGCCCGCCCATGCCGTGGTTCGTGTTCGGCTTCATTGCCATGGTGATGGTGGCCTCCAGCGGCTACGTGCCGCCCGAGGTGAAGATGCCGGTGGCCACCACCACCACCTTCCTCCTCGCCGTGGCGCTGGGCGCCATGGGGCTGGAGACCGACATGCGCAAGCTGCGGCTGAAGGGTATCAAGCCGCTCCTGCTCGGTGCCGCTGCCTGGCTGTTCATCTCCGGGCTGAGCTTTATCCTCATCAAGACCTTCATGTGATAGCAAAGGCCCGTGGGCGTCGCTCACGGGCCTTTCTTCATGCCCGAGCGTCGCCCGAGCAGAGCGGGACGGTCGGGCGGAATGACGCTGGAGCAACTGAAGGTCTTCGTCGCCGTCGCCCGCGCGCTCCACATGACCCGCGCCGCCGAAACGCTGAACATGACCCAGTCGGCGGTCAGCGCTTCTGTCGCGGCCCTTGAGGCCTCCTGTGGCGTCGCCCTCTTCCACCGCGTCGGACGCCGCATCGAGCTGACGGAAGCCGGCCGCGTCTTCGTTCCCGAAGCCGAGGCCGTGCTGGCCCGTGCCGGCGCGGCCGAGACGATCCTGGCCGATCTGTCCGGCCTCAGGCGCGGCCGGCTGTCCATCCACGCCAGCCAGACCATCGCCAATTACTGGCTCGGCCCGCTGCTCCACCGCTTCCACAAGCTTTATCCCGACATCGCGCTGGAAGTGGTGATCGGCAACACCGCGCAGGTGGCCTCCGCCGTGCGGGCCGGTGATGCCGATCTCGGCTTCGTGGAAGGCGAGGTGGAGGAGGCGCTGCTGGCGCGGGTCGCGGTGCCCGGCGATCGGCTGGTGCTGGTGGTGGCGGCCCACGATCCCCGTGCCGACCTCAAGGCGCTGACCCCGGCCGATCTCCTCGACATGCCCTTCGTGCTGCGCGAGCCGGGCTCGGGCACGCGGCAGGTGTTCGAGGATGCCCTGCGCGTGTCGGGGGTCGATCCGTCCCGGCTGAAGGTGGTGTTGGAATTGCCGTCCAACGAGGCGGTGGTGAGCGCGGTCGCCGCGGGGGCTGGGGCGACGGTGATTTCCGATCTCGTCACCGCCTCGGGCCTCGCCATGGGCACGCTGAAGCAACTGCCCCTGACCTTGCCGGCCCGGCGTTTCTACGCCTTGCGCCACGCCGACCGCTACAATTCGCGGGCGGCACAGGCCCTGCTGGCGCTGGTGCGTGAGCCGGAGACGGCGCCCGAAGGTGCCCCGGCCGCGCCGGTCAGCCGCCCGCGGCCTCGAGCTCGGCGCTGACCTCCAGCCATTCCTCTTCCGCCTGCGCCAGCTTGTCCGCCGCCTCGGCCCGCTCCTTGGCGAAGCGGGCGGCGTCCAGCGGCTTTGCAGCATGGAGGCCGGCGTCGGAGAGCTTTGCATCCAGCCCCTCGATCTGCTTCGTCAGCTTGTCCACCGCCCCTTCCAACTCGCGGATGCGCTTCTTGAGCGGGCCGGTGGCGATGCGGCGGGGCGCGGGGGCGGAGGTGGCTTCCGCCTTGGTCTCGGAGCGGTCCTTGCGCCCTTTGTCGGTCATCCGGTCGCCATCGGAACGGGAGAGCACCTCGCTCTTGTACTGGTCGAGATCGCCGTCATAGGCCTTCACCGTGCCGCCCGAGACGCGCCACAGCCGCTCGGCGCAGGCCTCCAGCAGATGCCGGTCGTGGGAGACGAGGATGACCGCGCCGGGGAAGTCGTTGATGGCCTCGATGAGCGCCGCGCGCGCCTCGATGTCGAGATGGTTGGTGGGCTCGTCGAGGATGAGCAGATGCGGCCCGTGGAAGGTGGCGAGCCCCAGCAGCAGCCGCGCCTTCTCGCCGCCCGACAGGGACGACACCTTCGTGTCCGCCGCGCCGCCGGAAAAGCCCATTTCCGCCGCCCGCGCCCGCACCCGCGCCTCGGGCGCGTCGGGCATCAGGCGGCGCACATGC
>JAEWBL010000571.1 GCA_023391175.1 Pseudomonadota bacterium | reverse complement strand
CTACGATGCCGAGGACGGGGTGCGCCTCAGCGTGGTCAATTCCTTCGGCTTCGGCGGTACCAATGCCTCGGTGGCGGTGGAGAGCTGGCACGGCGGCGGACGCGCCGCGAAGGCCGTGCCCGCGCGGGCGGTGCCGTCCGACGATCCCGCCTTCATTCCCCTCTCCGCCAACGGCAAGCCGGCGCTCGCGCTGTGGGCGGAGGAACTGGCCGAGGCGGTGGACGATGGCGGGGCGCTTTCGGGCGTCTCCTACGACAGCCTCTCGCAGGTGCTGAAGACCAGCCGCGACCATCTCAACGAGCGCGCGGTGATCCTCGCCGACCGCGCCGCGCAGGATCTGCCGCACAAGCTCCGCATGTTGGCGCTCGGGTCCGACGCGCCGGCGGAAGAGGCGGAGGTCGTCGCCCCCTACATCATCACCGGCCGCGCGCGCCCGCGCCGCCTCGCCTTCACCTTCTCGGGGCAGGGCGGGCAATGGTGGGCCATGGGCCGCAAGCTGCTGACCACCGAGCCCACCTATCGCGCCTTCGTGGAGGAATTCGACGCCGTGCTGAAGCCGTGGACCGGCTGGTCCGTGGTGGAGGAGGTGCTGAAGGACGAGGGCAAGACCCGCATCAACGATGCGGACGTCACGCAGGCCTCCATCTTCACCATGCAGGTCGGCCTCTATCGCATGTGGCGCGAGCGCGGGCTCACCCCTGAACTGCTGGTGGGCCACAGCTTCGGCGAGGTGGCGACCACCTATATCGCCGGCTGCATCGACCTCGAGACCTGCGCCAAGATCATCTACCACCGCGGCCTCATCCCCCACGGCAGCACGCGCCGCGGCGCCATGGCGACGCTGGGCGTCACCTACGACCAGCTCGCGCCTCTGCTGCCGGATGACGGCAGCGTGGTGGTGGCGGCCTATAACGGCCCCACGGCGCAGACCATTTCCGGCATGGAAGCCCCGGTGGATGCGGTGCTCGCCGAGGTGCGCCGGCTGTTCCCGGATGTCACCGCCCGCCGCCTCACCATGGATTTCGGCTGGCACTCCCCCCACCTCGACGATTGCGAGGCGAAGTTTCGCGCCGGCCTCGGCGAGATCGACTGGAAGCCGCCGTCGATTCCCATCGTCTCCACCGTCACGGCCATGCTGGAGACGCGGTTCGACAGCGAATACTGGTGGCAGAATCTGCGCCAGCCGGTGAATTACAAGAAGGCCATCGATTTCTGCCTCGACCTCGGCATCGACGCCTTCCTGGAACTTGGCCCGCACCGCACGGTGACGCCGCTCATCCACGGCATCGCGCAGGAGCGCAACGCGTCCGTCGTGGCCGTGCCCTCGCTGGAGCGGCAGGGCGATGACCGCCTCGTCATGGCCCGCTCCATGGCGAGCCTTTATGTGAAAGGCGTCGCCTTCGACTGGACCGAGGCGGCGAAGGATGCGCAGGCCGATGCGCCTGCCCGTGCGGAGCATCTCGCCCTGCCGCGTCGCCCGTGGGCCAATGAGCGCCTCGTGCAGCTGCCGCTGGAGGCGAAGCACTTCCTCTTCGACACCGACCGCCACCCGCTGCTCGGCTGGCGCGAGAGCGGGCCGGAGCCGGCCTGGACCAACGAGATCACGCTGAAAAGCCTCAAGTATCTGGCAGACCACCGCCCCGGCGGCGACTGCCTGTTCCCGACCGTCGGCTATGTGGAGATGATGACGGCGGCGCTGCGCGAGCTGTTCGGCGCGGCCCCGGTGGAATTGCGCGACTTCAAGATCATGGAGGCGCTCTCCATCGGCCCCGACGATGTGGTGCTGCTGCGCACCTCGTATGATCCGGTCACCAACCGCCTGCGCATCTCCTCGCTGAAGCGGGACACGGACGAGGACTGGCGCCTGCGCGTGGAGGCCTATGGCTGGCAGCACGCCTTCACCTTGCCCAAGGCGAAATTCGACCCCGCGGTTCTCTCCGGCACCCCGGCCATCACGCGGGAGGATTTCTACCGCCTCACCGCCCGCCATGGCCTCGATTACGGCCCCACCTTCCAGGCCGTGGAGGCGCTGTGGCTGCCCGGGCCGCGCCATGCGGTGGCGCGCATCGTCAGCACCGAGGCGGAGAAGCGCACCGGCTTCATCGCCTTCCCCGGCCTGTTCGATTCCGTGCTGCAGGCCGGCCTTGTCGTGGACGACGTGGACGCGGGCCTCTGGATTCCCGGCGAGCCCTTGCCGGAGATGGAAGAGGTGGGCGGCAAGTATCGCCTCATGCTGCCCATCGGCATCCGCAAGGTGATGGTGGCCGGCCCGCTGCCGAGCGAAGTCATCTGCGAGTTCTTCACCGATCCGCGCGACGACACCGGCATCTACCGCGTCTACGCGCTGGACGGCACGCCGCTGCTGGCGGTGGAGAACCTTCAGGTGAAGACGCTGGGCGCGCTGAAGGCGGCGACCGGCGAGGGCGCCGTCGTCATCGACGAGACCTATGAGAGCGATGCCGACACGACCCCGGCCCCCGTCCGCACCGGCCGCTGGCTGCTGGTGACCGGCGCCGCCGCCGAGACCGCCCCGCTTGTCGCGGCTCTGGAGGCGCAGGGCTCCACGGTGGAGACGCTGGACCCGGCCCCGCTCTTCGCCATGGAGGCCGATGCCTTCACCGCGCAGGTGGAGGCGATGCTCGCGGCGCCGGAGGGCCTCGCCGGCATCATCTATGCCGCCACCGCCGGTACGCATCTCGCCGACGCCGAAGCGCTCTCCACCGAGGCGCTGCTGGCGGCGGTGGAGCCGGCTGCCAACGGCCTCGTCACGGTGGGCAAGGCGCTGGACCTGCTGCGCACCGCGCCGCTGCGGCCCACCCTCGTAGTGCTCGGCCGTGCCGGGCGGCGAGTGCCGGGCGATGGCGCCATGAGCACGGACGGCCTCGCGGATGCGCCGCTGCTCGGCCTCACCCGCACTATCGGCAATGAATGCCCGGAATTCGCTGTCCGCCATGTGGACGCGGACGCCGCGGCCTTCGCGGCCGGGACGACTTTGGCCCAGGCAGTGGCGGAGGAGAGCGCGGAAGCGGAGATCGTGCTGCGCGGCGTCGGTCGCCTCGTGCCGCGCCTGCGCCAGAGCGAGCTTTCCGCCCAGGCGCCGAAGCACCGCGTGATCGCCGTGGGGGCGGATCGCTCCAACTTCACCGTGACGATGACCCAGCCCGGCGTCATCGACAATGTGGTGCTGCGCGAATGCCGCTATCCCACGCCCAAGGCGGGCGAGGTGGTGGTGGAAGTCGCGGCCGTGGGCCTCAACTTCCGCGACATCATGGCCGCCACCTCCATCCTGCCGGACGAGCAGGACGGCGCGGGCGCATGGTGGCGCAATCTCGGTCTCGAATTCGCTGGCACCATCCAGATGGTGGGCGAAGGCGTCACCGGCTTTTCGCCCGGCGACCGGGTGATGGGCATGGGCAAGGGCTTCCTGCGCCGCTTCGCGGCCGCCGATGCCCGCTTCCTCATGCATGTGCCGGATACGGTGGATCTGAAGGACGCCGCGACCCTGCCGGCCGCCTTCATGACCGCGCACTATTCTCTGGTGGACATCGGCCGCCTGCTGCCCGAGGAGCAGGTGCTGGTGCATCTCGCCACCGGCGGCGTCGGCCTTGCCGCCATCCAGGTGGCGCGCAACATCGGCGCCGACATCCTCGCCTCCGCCGGCTCGGACGCCAAGCGCGACCATCTGCGCGCGCTGGGCATCGTGCATGTGATGAACTCGCGCAGCCTCGAATTCGCCGAGGACGTGCGCGCGGCGACAAGCGGGCGCGGCGTGGACGTGGTGCTGAACGCCCTTTCGGGCGCCGGCATCGACAAGGGGCTGGAATGCCTCGCGCCGTTCGGCCGCTTCGTGGAGATCGGCAAGCGCGACCTCGCGCAGGACAAGCCCATCGGCCTCAAGTCCCTCTATTACAACAATTCCTACTCCGTCATCGACCTCTCCACCATCGCCGACGAGCGCCCCGCGCGGCTCTCCTCCTTGCTGCGGGCGGTGGAGGCGGAGGTGGCGCGCGGCGCCTACCGCCCGCTGGTGGCGACGCGCTTCCCGGTGTCGCGGGCGGCGGAGGCCATGCGCCTGTTCGCCAAGGCGCAGCACATCGGCAAGGTGGTGCTCACCTTCGACGAGCCGGAGGTGGAGGTCGAGATCGACCTCGCCCAGCCCATGCAGCTCTCGAAGGACGCGAGCTATCTCGTCACCGGCGGCCTGCGCGGCTTCGGTGTCGCGGTGGCGGACTATCTGAGCCGCGCCGGCGCCGGGCGCCTTTTGCTCGCCGGTCGCAACGGCACGCCGGACGAAGACTCCGCGCCGGCCATCGCAGCTATCCAGACGCGGGGAACCGAAGTCGTTCCCCTCGCCCTCGATGTCACCGACCCTGCGGCGGTGGAGGCGGTGATCGCCGTCCATGCCGCGTCCGACAAGCCGCTGAAGGGCATCGTCCACGGCGCGGCGGTGATCGAGGACGGCTTCCTCGCCCAGCTCGACGCGGCGCAGATCAGCCGCGTCATCCGCCCCAAGGTCGGAGGCGGCTGGAGCCTGCACCGCGCCGTGCAGAAGCACTGCGTAGCGCTGGATTTCTTCGTCAGCTTCTCCTCGCTGGCGCAGGTCATCGGCAGCCCGGGGCAGGCGAACTACACGGCGGCCAATGCCTTCCTCAACGCGCTGGGTTCGTTCCGCAAGGGGCGCGGCGTCGCCGGTTCGTCGGTGGCGTGGGGCTCCATCGCCGGCTCGGGCTTCGTCGCCCGCTCCGAGGCGCTGGGCAATTATCTCGAAAGCATCGGCATGAAGCCGGTGCCGGACACGGAGGCGGCCGCCTCGCTGGGCACGCTGCTGCGCGCGGACGGGGAGAACCCGGCCTTCGCCCGTGCGGACTGGTCCGCCATCGCCCGCGCGCTCGCCCGCACCGCCGCGACGGGCCGTGTGAAGCCTCTGCTGGCGCAGCGCTCCGCCGGCCGCTCGCGCATCCAGGCCGATCTCCTCGCCGCTCCCCGCGAGCAGTGGGAGGCGATGCTCGCCGATCTCATCCGTGGCGAGGTGGCGAAGGTGCTGAAGGTGGCGGCTGCCGACATCCCGCCCGACCGGCGGCTGTCGGAGCTGGGGCTCGATTCCCTCTCCTCCTTCGAGCTGAAGAACCGCATCGAGGCCCATGTGGATGTGAACATCCCGGTGGCCAAGTTCCTGCAGACGCCCACCATCACCGGCCTCTCCGGCGTGGTGGCCGCCACCTTCGAGGCGGCGCAGAAGGCGCGCGCTGCGAGTGCGGAAGCCTTTGCGGCAGGCGGGGAGGGGGCGGCCGGAAGCGCCGGCCCGCTCGCCTTCCGCCCGCTGGTGCGTCAGGAGGCGCTCATCGCCCTCGCCACCCGGCCCATGACCACGCAGGCCGTGCGCGGCGCGCTGGAGGTGGCGGCCTCCCGCGCCGTCCCGGCCGGCGTCGCCTTCGAACAGCTGGCGCAGGCGCTGGCGGACCTCGCGGCGGCGCAGGATGCTTTGCGCCTCACCGCCACCGAGACCGGCGCCATCGTGCTCAACGGTGCGCCGGACCTTGAATGGGTCGCCTCCGCCCGGGCGCACCCGCCGGTGACGC
>JAEWBL010000486.1 GCA_023391175.1 Pseudomonadota bacterium | reverse complement strand
CCAGCCGGCCGGGAGTTACCTTCAGGACGCTGGAGGAGATCGCCGTCGCGTTCGACCGCGCCCATCCGTTCGCGGGCTGAGACCATGTGCGGGATGTGCGGCCTGTGGGCCGGAATGGCGCACTGGTCCGACGCCGGACGGCTGCCGGCCGGTGTGCCGGCCGCGGCCCCGGCGGCCGCGCGCATGGCCCAGGCACGCGCCCTTGCCGCCTTCTGCGCGCTCGCGGGCATCGGGGTGCGGGACTGGATGCTGTCGGCGTGGATCCTGGAAGACCGGTCCGGCGGCACCCTGATCGTCGAGAGCCTCCCGCAGGTCTGGGAGGGGGTCAGGCGCCTGTCGGGACGGGAGATGGACCCGCTCGACGAGGCGTTCATCTCCGGCGTGGAAGCACTCGGAGCCGCACGGCGATGACCACGGCGGCCGGCGATCGGCGCATCCCGCTCCACATCGTCACCGGCAGCCTCGGCAGTGGCAAGACCACCTATCTGCGCCGCGCCCAGGAGAGCGGCGCCCTCGCCGGCGCCCTGCTGCTGGTGAACGAAGCGGCCGCCTTCGGCGTGGACGACCGGCTCCTGCGCAGCGATTCCACCGCCGTCGCCCTGCTCGCGAACGGGTGCCTGTGCTGCCGCATGGACCGCGGGGTGAAGGAAGAGCTGCACCGGGTGCTCGCGCTCCACCGCGCGCGGGGCGACTTCGACCGAGCGGTGCTGGAGCTGAGCGGCCTCGCCGATCCGCTGGCGGTGATCGCCACCATCGTCTCCGACCCCTTCCTCGATGGCCAGTTGCGGATCGCCCTGGTGGTGACCCTGGTGGATTGCCTGCACGACGCGCAGAGCGTCGGCACCGTGGAGCACCGGCGCCAGATCGCGGCGGCGGACATCGTGCTGCTCACCAAGATGGACCTGACGACGCCGCAGGAGACCGCCGCGGCCGCGGCGCGGGCGGCCGCGCTGCAGCCTCTGGCGCCGTGCCTGAGCGCGGCGGACACCGCATACGACGGGCTCGTGGCGCAGGCCGGTCAGTTGCGCGCGGACCGGCTGGCGCACAGCGCGTTCCTGGCGGCCACCGGACGCTTCGCCTGCCGGCCTCCGGACCCCGACACCTTCTGCCTGAGCATGTCCGGGCGCCTGGACTGGACGCGGCTCGCCCTGTGGCTGTCGCTGATGCTGCACCGGCACGGGGAGAGGATTCCGCGCATCAAGGGCTTCCTCCACCTCGAGGGCGCAGACGCGCCGGTGCTCCTCAACTGCGTGCGGCACATCGCCTATTTCCCGGAGCACCGGCCCGTGGCGGAAGCGTCCGGGACATCCTCGTTCCTGGTGTTCATCGTGGATGGGCTGCCGCAACATCTGATCGCGCGATCGTTCACCGCCTGCGTGGGGCCTGCATCCCTCGCCAGCACTCCGGCGCAGGACGAGCATGCGGCGCGCGACCTGCGTTGAGCCCGAACCCCGCGAAAGGCTAAGCTCCCCCGATGCAGGCATCCGCCCGCCCCAACCTGCGCCCGGCACCGGCATCGAGCCCGCGCACCCTGTCCGGAGGGAGACGATGAAGCGCCGCCTGCCGCCGCTCCTCGCCCTGCGCGCATTCGAGGCCGCCGGGCGCCATCTGAGCTTTTCCAACGCCGCCGACGAACTGAACGTGACCCAGGGCGCCGTCAGCCGGCAGATCAAGCTGCTGGAAGAGTTCCTCCATGCCCCCCTGTTCCGGCGGCTGACCCGGCAGGTGGAGCTGACCCCCTTTGGCCAGAGCTATCTTGAGGCCGCCACCTCCGCCCTCGACGAGATCGAGCGCGCCACCGTCCAGAGCCTGCAGGAGGCGCGCGCGCTGTCGGTGAGCGTGCTGCCGACCATCGGCGTGCTGTGGCTGATGCAGCGGCTGACGACCTTCATGATGACCTATCCCGAGATCCGCCTGCAGGTCTCCTCCTCGCTGGAGCCCGTCAGCTTCAAGCGCGAGGGGGTGGACGTCGCGCTGCGGGTCGGCAAGCTGCCGGGCGCGATCCACGACCCCGCCGCGCCGCAGATCTCCTTCCGGATGACGGAGAGCTGGGACGACGTCGCGGTCACGCCCCTGTGGGAAGACCGCATCACCCCGGTGATGAGCCGCCGGCTGTTCGAACGGCACGGCCCGGTCGCCTCGGTGGAGGATCTGGCGCGCTTCCGCCTGATCCACAACCTCAAGCGGCCGGACTGCTGGCCCGCCTGGCTGCATGCCGCCGGCGCCCCGCCCACCGAGGGGGCGGGGCGGGTCGATGTGGGCCACTCCTTCATGGCGGTCATGGCGGCGCGGGACGGCGAGGGCATCGCCTGCGTGCCGACGATCGAGATCGACAATCTCGAATGGCGCGACCAGCTGGTGCAGCCCTTCCCCCTGCGGGTGCAGAGCGCCGGCGGCTACTATCTCCTGTGCCCGAAGGAAAAGGCCCTCGCCAGCGAGGTGAAGCTGTTCTCCAGCTGGCTCGTCGGCCAGTGCTGACGGCGGGTTCCAGGACCTGGGGCCGACGCTCTAGTCGATGAAGCGGAGCTGCGCGCCCGGCATGATCCGCCCACCGGCCTCGACCTCCGCATAGAAGCCGAGGTCGCCGTGCCCCTGGTAGTCGCGGATGGCGATCGGTAGGTTCACGTCGCGGATGGCCCGCCCCGGATCGACGCTGGTGGCGGCGCAGCGCCGCGTGCGCCGGACCACCTTCAGCACCACCTCGCCGACGGCCATCCGCCGCCCCACCCAGTCCAGCTCCGACCAGGGGAGCGCGCCGGAAAAATAGAGGTTGGCGCGGAAGCGGATGGGATCGAGCGCCATGGACAGGTGCGTGGAGAGGTCCTTCACCGTGTCGAGATTGATGAGCGAAATCGAGCGCATGAGCGCGACCGAATGGACGCTGACGTCGGTGAACTGGTGCCCCGCGGCATGGACCACCTCCGGGCTCCCCGGCAGGGGCGCCTGGACGACGGCGGCGAGGAAGCGCGCGAGGGCGGCGCGGCCCTCAGCGTCATCGAGCGGAAAGGTCTGCGCCTCGTCCCCGTCGCGGATTTCCAGCCGGTCCGGCTGCTCCAGGTATCGGGACTTCAGGCGGGCCAGGCTCTCATACCGGGCGAGCATGAGGAACTGGGTCTTCGGGGCGGGCCGCGGCGCGGCGGGATCGAACGCGAGCGACCCGTCGGTGACGGCATAGGCGCGATCGCCGGGAAAGCCGAACCCCGCCTCGAGCGCAACCTCCGCCATGGGCTCGGCGGACAGGCCCTTGAACGGATACCGGAACAGGGAGACGACACGCATGTTCACCTCACGGGGGATGCGGGCGCGGCGATCGCTGCGTGACCGCCGCGCACCGGCCTACTGGGCGATGGCGCAGGCGCCGGGCGTCATGGGCGAGACCGCATCGGCCGCGGCAACCGTTGCCAGCAGCGTGTAATAGTCCCACGGCGCCTTGGATTCTGTCGGGGTCTTCACCCGCATGAGCTGCATCTCGTGCTCATGCAGGCCATCGGGCCGGATCCGGCCGCCCCGCGAGAAGAAGTCATCGATGGGACCGGCCTTCATCTGGGCGACGACCTTGGCGCCGCTGTCGGTACCGGCCTTGGCGACGCTCTTGAGGTAGTGCGTCGCTGCCGAATACATGCCCGCCTGCACCATGGTGGGCATCTTCCCGGTGCGCTGGAAGAAGCGCTTGGCGAACTGCCGGGTCGCCTCGTCCCGGTCCCAGTAGAAGGCGGTGGCCAGCAGCAGGTTCTGCGCCTGCTGAAGGCCCATGGAATGGACGTCCGTGATGAAGGTCAGCAGCGTCGCCACCCGCTGGCTGCCATCGGCGGAGATGCCGAACTCGGTCGCCCCCTTGATGGCGTTGGTGGTGTCGGCGCCGGCGCTGGCGAGGGCGATGACCTTGGCCTTCGACGCCTGGGCCTGGAGCAGGAAGGAGGAGAAATCCGCGGTGTTCAGGGGGAAGCGCACGCTACCCAGAACCTTGCCGCCGCTGGCCTTCACCACGTCGGCGGTGGTCTTCTCCAGCCCATGCCCGAAGGCGAAATCGACCGTCAGGAAGAACCAGGTGTTGCCGCCGTCGCGCACGATGGCCTTGCCCACCACGTTCGACAGCATGTTCGCGTCGTAGATGTACTGGACGCTGTTGGCGGTGCAGGAATCCGTCGTCACCTTCGGGGAGCTGACGCCGCCGAGGACCACCACCTTGTCCTTCTCCCGCGTCACGCCCATGACCGCGAGCGCCACGGCGGAATTGGAGATGTCGAATATGGCGTCCACCTTGTCCACGTCGTACCAGGAGCGGGCGACGGAGACCCCGATGTCGCTCTTGTTCTGGTGGTCGGCGACCACCACCTCGACGGGCGTCTCTCCGACCTTGCCGCCGAAGTCCTCCACCGCCATCTTGACCGCGGCGTAGGAACCGGGCCCGGCGTAATCGGCATAGGGACCCGACATGTCGGTGAGAACACCGAGCTTGATAATTCCGTCGGAGTAGGCGCTGGCGCCCGAATTCTGTGCAGATGCGTGCGTTGCGGGCATCAGCAAGGCCAAAGCGGCCAGCACCGAAGCAAACGACCTTAGGTGATCCATCTTGGACCCTCGTTCTGGAAGTGATCGCCTGGAATTTTTCCCAGTTTGATTGCCTTCCAGTTCCCATCGGGCCGCATGTCTTCACAAGCTATTTATTCACGCGGATGAATGAGTTCAGCTAATC
>JAEWBL010000375.1 GCA_023391175.1 Pseudomonadota bacterium | reverse complement strand
TCGGCCATGCGCAAGCAGGTGAAGAGCCTCGCCAAGGGCTATCGGCGCGAGAAGCGGCCCTATGACGACGACGCTCGCGAGGAAGCCGCCGACGTTCTGGAGTGGCTGAACGAGGACAATTTCATCTTCCTCGGATTGCGCCACTACGAGCTGACCGAGGACGGGCTCAAGGCGGAGGAGAACAGCGGCCTCGGCATCCTGCGCAATCCCGACGTCCATGAACTGCGCCTCGGCGATGCGCCCGTGGTGACGACGCCGGAAATCCGCGCCTTCCTCGATGGCCCGACCCCGCTCCTCTTCACCAAGGCCAGCCTGCGCTCGCGGGTGCATCGGCGGGATGTGATGGACTATGTGGGCATCAAGGCCCACGACGAGAAGGGCCGGCTCATCGGCGAGGTGCGGCTCATCGGCCTATTCGCTTCCACAGCCTACACCCACTCCCTGCGCGAGATCCCCTATCTGCGCCTCAAGGCGGAGTCCGTCATCCGCGGCGCCGGGCTGGAGCCGGACAGCCATTCCGCCCGCGCGCTCTCCACCGTGCTGGAAACCTACCCGCGCGACGACCTGTTCCAGATCGACGTGCCGACGCTGCTCGTCCACGCCCGCGAGATCCTCTCCCTTTACGACCGGCCGCGCCTGAAGGTGCTGGCGCGGGCCGACCGGTTCGACCGCTTCGTCTCTGTCCTCACCTTCCTGCCGCGCGAGCGCTTCGATGCGCAGGTGCGCGACCGGGTGGGCGCCATCCTCGAAAAATCCTACGGCGGAACGGTCACGTCCCTGGAGCAGGCGTTCGTCGCCGGCCTGCCGCTCACGCGCGTGCACTACGACATCGGCCGCACCGAAGGGCGCATCCCGGAAGTGGACAAGGGTGAGCTGGAACGGGCGGTGGCGGATGCCATCCTCACCTGGCGTGATCGCCTTTCAGCCGCCGTATCGGCGCTGCCCGGCATGAATGGCGCCGATTCCACCCGCCTCGCCCGCCGCTATGTGGAAGCCTTCGATCCCGGCTACCGCGCGGCCTATGGCGTGCCGACGGCGCTCGCCGATATCGAGCTGCTCGAACGCCTCTCCGAGGAGCGGCCCGTCGCCCTCGATTTCTACCGCCGGGACGGCGACGACGACCGGCGCATCGCGCTGCGCCTCCTCTCCTATGGCGCCCCCCTCCCGCTGGCGGCGCGGGTGCCCATGCTGGAGAACATGGGCCTCAAGGCCATCAACGAGCGCACCTTCCGCATCGAGCCCGCCGGCGGTCCCAAGAGCTGGGTCCACGACATGTCGCTGGAGCGGGCGGACGGGGGCTCCATCGCCGTGGAAGGCTCCGCCGACCGGCTGGAGGACTGCCTCAACGCCGTGCTGCGCGGCGCGGCGGAGAATGACGGCTATAACGCGCTCGTGCTCGATGCCGGCCTCAGCTTCCGCGAGGCGGCGCTGGTGCGCGCGCTCGGCCGCTATCTCAGGCAGGCCGGCATCCCCTTCTCGCAGGACTATATCTGGCAGACGCTGAACCGCCACGGTACCCTCGCCCGGGCCATCGTCGGCCTGTTTCACGCCCGCTTCGACCCGGCGCAGGACACCTCCCCCGAGGCCCGCGCCGCCCGGGAGGCGCCGCTGCGCGAGGCCATCGACGAAGCCCTCGCCGAGGTGTCCAGCCTCGACGAAGACCGCATCCTGCGCCGCTTCGTGAATCTCGTGGATGCGGCGCTGCGCACCACCTACTACCAGAAGGATGCGCAGGGCCGCCTGCGCGAGCCCATCGCCATCAAGTTCGAGAGCGCCAAGGTGGAGGGGCTGCCCCTGCCCCGCCCGCTCTATGAGGTGTTCGTCTATTCGCCGCGCGTAGAGGGCGTCCACCTGCGCTTCGGCAAGGTGGCGCGCGGCGGTCTGCGCTGGTCGGACCGGCCGCAGGATTTCCGCACCGAGATCCTCGGCCTGGTGAAGGCGCAGCAGGTGAAGAACGCCGTCATCGTGCCCGTGGGCGCCAAGGGCGGCTTCGTGCCGAAGCGCCTGCCCGTCGGCGGCTCGCGCGAGGCGGTGTTCGCCGAGGGCACGGCGGCCTATGAGGTGTTCGTCTCCTCCCTCCTCGACCTGACCGACAATCTGAAGGGCGGCGCCGTGGTGCCCCCGGCCGACACGGTGCGGCTCGACGGGGACGACCCCTATCTCGTCGTCGCCGCAGACAAGGGCACGGCCACCTTCTCCGACACCGCAAACGCCATTTCGGCCCGGCACGGCTTCTGGCTGGACGACGCGTTCGCCTCGGGTGGGTCGGTGGGCTACGACCACAAGGCCATGGGAATCACCGCCCGCGGCGCCTGGGAGGCGGTGAAGCGCCACTTCCGGGAAATGGACATCGACATCCAGACGACGCCCGTGACCGTGGCCGGCGTCGGCGACATGTCGGGCGACGTGTTCGGCAACGGCATGCTCTTGTCCTCGGCGCTGAAGCTGGTGGCGGCCTTCGACCACCGCCACATCTTCCTCGATCCCGATCCGGACCCGGCCCGCTCCTTCGCCGAGCGGCGCCGCCTGTTCGACCTGCCGCGCTCTTCCTGGGCGGACTATGACGCCTCCCTCATCTCGAAAGGCGGCGGCATCTTCCCGCGCAGCGCCAAGAGCATCGACCTCTCGGAGGAGGTCCGCGCCCTGCTGCGCTTCCCGAAGGCGAGCGCCACCCCGGCGGAACTCATCAACGCCATCCTCAAGGCGCCGGTGGACCTGCTGTTCTTCGGCGGCATCGGCACCTATGTGCGCGCCTCCGGCGAGACCGATGCCCAGGCCGGCGACCGCGCCAATGACGCAGTGCGCATCGCCGCCGCCGATCTCAACGCCAAGGTCATCGGCGAGGGTGCCAACCTCGGCATGACCCAGCGTGGGCGCATCGAGGCGGCCCGCAAGGGCGTGCGGCTCAACACCGATGCCATCGACAATTCCGCCGGCGTGAACACCTCCGACGTGGAAGTGAACATCAAGATCGCCCTCGCGAAGCCCCTGGAGATGGGCGACCTCACCGTGCCGGACCGGGCGGCGCTCCTGAAGCAGATGACCGACGAGGTGGCCCGCCTCGTCCTCGTCAACAACTATGCCCAGACCCTCGCCTTGTCCCTCGCCGAGCAGAAGGGCGCGGACGATCTCGCCTTCCAGCAGCGCCTGATGCAGATGCTGGAGGCGCGGGGCGAACTGGACCGCGCGGTGGAGTTCCTGCCGTCGGACGCCGAGATCGCCGACCGTCGCTCACGCGGCGAGCACCTCACCCGGCCCGAGCTGGCGGTGCTCCTCGCCTATGCCAAGCTCGCCCTGAAGGACGATCTCGTCGGCTCCAGCGTGCCGGACGACGCCTATCTCTCCGGGGAGCTGGTGCACTACTTCCCGCACGAGTTGCAGGACCGTTATCCCCACGCCATCGAGACCCACCGCCTCCATCGGGAGATCATCGCGACGGGCCTCGCCAACGCCATCGTCAACCAGGGCGGCCCCTCCGCCATGGCCCGCATCTCGGACCAGACGGGTGGCGATGCCGCCTCCATCGCCCGCGCCTTCGCGGCGGTGCGCGACAGCTACCACCTGCCGGAACTCACCGCCGCCATCGATGCGCTGGACAACAAGGTGGACGGGCACGTCCAGCTCCAGCTCTACGCGGCGGTGCAGGACCTGATGGTGGGGCGCACCATCTGGTTCCTGGGCAACGTCTCGTTCGCCGATGGCATCGCCGGCGTCGTCGAGCGCTACCGCAGCGGGGTCGCTGCGGTCGCCGCCGCCCTGGACGAAAGCCTACCGGAAATCTGGCGCAAGGACCGCGCCGGACGGGTGGCGGATCTCGTGGCCCAGCGTGTGCCCGAAGAGCTGGCGCGCCGCATCGCCTCCATGCCGGCGCTGGCGGCGGCCTCCGACATCGCGCTGATTGCCGAGACCACCGGCAAGGCCATCCCCAGCGCCGCCAGCACCTTCTTCGCCGCCGGGCGCTATTTCGCCATCGACGATCTGCTCGCCCAGTCGCGCGGCATCATGGCGCCGGACTATTATGACCGGCTGGCGCTGGAC
>JAEWBL010000225.1 GCA_023391175.1 Pseudomonadota bacterium | reverse complement strand
GCTCCATGGCCTTGTCGAACAGGTCGTTCACCGCCCGCACCACCGGCGCGCCGGAGGCGAGGTCGCGCAGGCTGTCGATGTCGTCCTCGGCCCGCGCCGTGGCGGGGCCAGCGGCCTCGCGGGCGGCCGCCTCGTCGGCGCCGAGCCGTTCGGCCAAGGCGGTGGCGATGTCCTCGAAGGAGGCGACGGCCAGCGTCACCTTGCTGCCCAGCACGATCTCCGCCGCCCGCACCACCGTCTCGTCCGTAGGATCGCCCACGGCGAGGCAGGCCGTTCCGTCCGCCGCGCGGAAGGGCAGCACCGTCATCTCGCGCAGGAAGCGCGGGGTGAAGTGGGACACGAGGGACGGCGCCGCCATCAGCTCCGGCAGGGCGATGCGCGGCAGGCGGTAGAAGCGGGCCACGGCGTCGGCGAAATCGCCGGCGGTGAGCTCGCTCGCCTCCCACACCTGCCGCAGCGGACGCACGAGCGTGCCCGCCGGCCCCTCACCGGCCGCATGCACGTGCCCGCTCGCGGCGAGGAAGCTCAGGAAATCGCCGCCCCCCTCCCCGCTCATGCCCGCGCCCCCGAAAGCCAGCATTCAAATCCAGCAGTGCAATCCAGCGACGCTATTCTACAGCTGGACCTTTGCTGCTATTAACATGGGCTGCATCACCGACGAAGGTTGCCCCCGGAAAGCAATTTGCGGGGCCACCGTTGGCCCAGAGCAGGCTGCCCAGACGGGGGCACCCGACCGCCGGCTGGTATTCCCGGCTCCCGTGACGCTCGCGCGTCACCGTGATGACAATGTCACGACATCGGCACGGGACGCCGAACCGACGATAGCCAACTAACTGAAGCTTGGCAGCACGCCCCGTCAACCCTTATATATCCGTCACATGCAGTCGCTAAAGGATGCGCGCCGAGGGTCGTCTGGCGCGCGCCTGCGACCAGCGGCCCTTGTAAGCGGCTATCGGATTCCGCGGCTCCTTGGCCGCGCGGTTCTTGGGCCGCGCGGTTCCTGCGTTCGGAAGTATCAGGTGATGCGTGACTGAGGATTGGCGCGGCCGGTCGAGCCCACGACCGGGCACTCTCGTATTGACGTGCGCGATCCTCTTCGCCGCGGTCCTGTCCGGCTGCTCGGGCATCATGGACGACACCAAGCCCCAGAGCACATTCGACCAGGTCCGCAACATCGACCTGTCGCCGAAACCCATGCAGCCTGTGGCCCAGCCGCAACAGCCGTCCGACAATCGTCAGCCGATCGAATATTTCGCCACCCCCGGCGCGCAGCCGGTGGCCGACCCGGCGTCGGTAGGCGCGGCCGGCACCGTACAACGCGGAGCTGATGGCGGATACGATCTCAACTTCGAGAACACGCCGGTGACCACCGTCGCCAAGGTGGTGCTCACCGATATCCTCGGCGCCAATGTCATCATCGATCCCAGGGTGCAGGGCACCATCAGCCTGTCCTCGGCGCGGCCCGTCGCCCGCACCGATCTTGCTTATGTGCTGGAGAGCGCCCTGCGCGCCAATGGCATCGCCCTCGTCAAGGATTCCTCCGGCTACCAGCTGATGCCGCTCACCGAGGCCGCCGGCTCCGGCGCGACCGATGTCGGCACCTCCCGGCCGGAGCCCGGCTACGGCGTCTCCGTGGTGCCGCTGCGCTACGTCTCCGCCGAGACGCTGATGCCGGTCATCGACAGCTTCGCCACCCGGGCCGGCATGGTGCGGGTCGATCCGGGCCGCAACGTCCTGCTCATCCAAGGCACCGCGCAGGAGCGGCAGGCGGCCATCAACACCGCCCTCTCCTTCGACGCCGACTGGATGCGTGGCCAGTCCGTGGGCATCTACCCGCTGCGCAACAGCGCGCCGGAACCGCTCATCACCGAGCTGGAGACCCTGCTGGATTCCGGCGAGGGCGGGCTCAGCCACAAGCTGGTGAAGTTCCAGGCCATCAACCGGATGAACTCCGTGATGGTGGTGGCCAAGAAACCGGAGCTGCTGCGCACCGCCGCCACCTGGATCGAGCGCCTCGACCGTTCCGACAGCTCGGTGGGCGTGCGCGTCTACCGCCTGCGCTACGGCGATGCCCGCCAGACCGCGCGCGTGCTGAACGAATTGTTCAACGGCACCTCCTCGCAGGGGCTGGACCAAGCCTCCAACCAGATCGCGCCGGGCTCCGGCACCTCCGCCTCATCCAACGGCGGCGGCTCGAACGGGCCCATGTCCGTGCAGCAGCGCCTCGGCCAGACGCCGCAGCAGAACCAGGGCCAGAACGGCCAGAACGCTCAGCCGGTGAACCGGGGCGAGACCGACAACGAGCTGCAGGGGGGCTCCGGCCCCTCGGGCGCCGGCGGCGCCATCCTCTCCGGCATCCGGATCACCGCCGATCAGGTGAACAACTCCCTGCTCATCTATGCGAGCCAGGAGAACTACAAGATCATCGAGCGCACCCTGCTCCAGCTCGACCAGCCGCAGCTGCAGGTGGCCATCGAGGCCACGGTGGCGGAGGTCACGCTCAACGACCAGCTCGCCTATGGCGTCCAGTTCTTCCTGACCAGCAAGGACCTTGGCCTCGGACGCAACAACGGCTCGGCGGTGAACACGCTCTCCAGCGAGATCACCAACCAGGCCATCAATCGCGTGCTGCCGGGCTTCAACCTTTTGATCGGCCGCGAGAACCAGCCCAAGGCCATCCTCGACGCCCTGCACACCGTCACCGACGTGAAGGTGCTGTCCAATCCCTCCGTGGTGGTGGTGGACAACCAGAAGGCGACCCTTCAGGTGGGCGACGAGGTGCCGGTCTCCACCGGCAGCGCCACCGTGCTCACCTCCTCCAACACGGTGGTGAACACCATCGAGTACAAGAACACCGGCATCATCCTGCATGTGACGCCGCGGGTGAACGTGAACGGGCAGGTCCGGCTCGACGTGGAGCAGGAGATCAGCAACGTCACCAAGCAGCCGACCACCAACGGCTCGTCCTCCGACAGCTCGACCCTCACCCCCACCGTCTCCCAGCGCCGGGTGAAGAGCACCATCGCGGTGACCAGCGGGCAGACCGTGCTGCTCGCCGGCCTCATCAGCGAGCGCAGCGACGGCGTGCGCCAGGGCGTGCCGGTGCTGGACCAGATCCCGGGCGTGGGCGATGCCTTCGCCCACAAGGACACCACGGTGAAGCGCACCGAGCTCATCATCTTCATCCGCCCGCAGATCATCCGCGACAACATGGATGCCCACACGGTGGCGGAGGAATTGCGCGCCAAGCTGAAGGGCTCGGTGGGCGTGTTGCCGGGCGGCCCGCAGCCGCTCATCAACCGGTGAGGCCCGCCATGGCCGACGCCGCAGCACGTGATGCGATGGGGGAGCGCCCGACCGGCCTCGGCTCCCATCCGCGTGCCGCCAGCCGGGCCGAGGCGACCGCCCTCGCGGCCGTCTGCCTCGCCGCCATGGGCGCGAGCCTCGCGGTGGCCGGGCTTCCCGCCGGCCTCCCCCTCGCCGCTCTGGTGCCGGTGCTGGCGGCCATCGCCGTCATCGATGCGCGGCACTTCCTCATTCCCGATGCCCTGAATGCCGCCGGCATCGCCCTCGGCCTCGCCTATGCGGCGCTCGCCGCTGACGACGTCACGGAATGTCTGATCGCCGCTGGCGCGCGCGGCCTCCTCCTCGGCCTGCTCTTCCTTGGCCTGCGCGCGGGATATCGCGCGCTGCGCGGACGCGACGGGCTCGGCCTCGGCGACGTGAAGCTGGCGGTGCTGGCGGGCGTCTGGCTGGAGGTGACGGCCATCCCCCTCGCCATCGAGATCGCGGCCCTCTCCGCGCTCCTCGCCTATGCCCTGCGCCGCCGTGCGAGCGGCCGCGCGCTGCGGTTCGATGGGCGGCTGCCGTTCGGCCTGTTCCTCGCGCCGGCGGTGTGGATCGCCTTCATGATCGACGCCCTCCTCCTCAAGGCGAGCTGACCCATGCGCCCGGAAGAGACATCGTTCCAGAAAGCCTTTCGCCACGCGGCCGTCGCGCTGGCGCTGGTGTTCGCGCTCTGTGGGCCGGCGATGGCCGGCAGCAAGGACGGCACCCAGTCCCGCGCCTATGCGGCCTATGCGAAGGGCGACTACGTGACCGCCGCCGCGCTGCTCATCCCCCTCGCCTGGCAGGGGGATGCGAAGGCGCAGGGGATGGTCGGCTATCTCTATGAGACGGGAAAGGGCGTGCCGCAGGACTTTGTGGTTGCCGCCCAGTGGTATGGCTGCGCCGCCGAGCAGGGCGATCCCACCGCGCAATATCTGTTCGGCCTCGCCTACGACAAGGGGCGCGGCGTGCCCGTGGACGTGGTGCTCTCGCAGAAATGGCTGATCCTCGCCGCCGCCCGGGCCGGAAAGCAGGAACGCGACACCTTCACCCGCATCCGCGATGCGGTCGCTTCCAAGATGAGCCGGGCGCAGATCGCCGTCGCGCAGGAGCAGGCCATCCTGTGGATGCCGGCCCCGCCCTTCGTGCCCGATCCCCTGTGGCTGAACCGTCCGCGCTCGTTCACGCCGTTCTAACCGGCGCGGGTGTTTGATGCCGGCCGTGATCTCAGATTGCGGAGGCGTCATGGCCCTGTTCGACCAGATGATCGGCGGTCTCGTTGCGAGCGTCGTCGGCCAGATCCGGAAAAGCGGCGCGGTGGGCGGCCTGCTGGACGGTCTCCTGAACAGCCCCGCCGTCACCGCCCTCCCCGGCTGGATCGACCGGACCATGGCGGGCACCAGCTTCGGCGGTCTGGAGGGTTTCGCCGACGCCCTTCGCGCCGGCGGCCTTTCGGATGCGCTGGATAGCTGGATCGCCGACGGCCCGAACACGCCGGTGGACGCAGACGCCATCATCGCGGCGCTGGGCCAGGAGCGCATCGCGGAGCTGGCCGCCGCCTTCAACCTGCCGGCCGCGCCTTTGCCCGGCCTGATGGCGCGCTTCCTGCCGGTGATCGTGGATCGCCTGAGCCCGGATGGCACGTTCGAGCTGCCGGAGCGCTCCGCGGCCTGACAAAGGGGTGTACGGCGGGAGGCTCGCGCCCGCCGCCGGGGAACGCTATATAGGGCTTAAGGTCCGGTCGCGGCGCGGGGGCGCCATCGGGCCATCGTTCAGAAAGACCAGAGCCCGCACCGTGACCGAGCGCAAGCGTCCTTCCCTCCTCGAGCGCCTGCGCGGGCTGATGCTCGATTTCGACGCGCTGCTGGACAGCTCGCTGTTCAGCCTCGGCGCGCGCACACGCAACATCCTCTCCGCCTATGCCGCCTTCACCGAGCGGTTCAATGTCACGGGCGTGGGGCGCTGGGCCATCGGCGCGGCCTCGGAAGGCTTCACGCTGGGCGTGGCCGGCGCCATGGTCATGCTGGCGCTCGCCATGCCGGCTTTCCGCGAGACGTCCGACGACTGGCTGAAGCGCACGGAACTCGCCGTCACCTTCCTCGACCGCTACGGCAATTCCATCGGCGAACGCGGCGTCAAGCAGAACGACACCATCCCGCTGGAAGACATCCCGGACAACCTCATCAAGGCGACGCTCGCCACGGAGGACCGGCGATTCTACGAGCATTGGGGCATCGACGTCGCCGGCACGGCCCGCGCCCTCGTCACCAATGCCAAGGCGGGTGGCGTGCGGCAGGGCGGCTCCTCGCTCACCCAGCAGCTCGCCAAGAACCTGTTCCTGTCCAACGAGCGCACCATCGAGCGCAAGATCAAGGAAGCCTTCCTCGCCATCTGGCTGGAGGCGCGTCACTCCAAGAGCCAGATCCTCAAGCTCTATCTCGACCGCGCCTACCTCGGCGGCGGCGCTTACGGCGTGGATGCGGCGGCGCGCTATTATTTCGGCAAGTCGGTGAAGGAGGTGAACCTCGCCGAGGCGGCCATGCTGGCGGGCCTGTTCAAGGCGCCGTCTAAATACGCCCCGCACATCAATTTGCCCGCCGCCCGCGCCCGCGCCTCCACCGTGCTCGACAACCTGGTCGAGGCCGGCTTCATGACCGAAGGCCAGGTGTTCGGCGCGCGGCGCAATCCCGCGACCCCGGTGGACCGTCGCGACGACGAGGTGCCGGACTTCTATCTCGACTACGCCTTCGGCGAGGTGAAGAAGCTGGTGGACCAGCTGCCGCCCTCCGTCATCGAGCGCAATTTCATCGTCCGCACCGGCCTCGATCCCAACATCCAGAAGGTGGCGGACGCCGCCCTGGAATCCTCGCTCAACGAGTTTGGCCGCGACTACAAGGTGAAGCAGGGCTCCATCGTGGTGATGGAGCCCAACGGCACGCTGCGCGCTTTGGTGGGCGGGCGCGACTATGGCGAGAGCCAGTTCAACCGCGCCACCGATGCCCTGCGCCAGCCCGGCTCCTCGTTCAAGCCCTATGTCTACACGGTGGCGCTGATGAACGGCTACCGGCCGAACACCATCGTCCAGGACGCCCCTATCTGCCTCGGCAACTGGTGCCCGCAGAATTACGGGCGCTCCTACATGGGCTCCATCACCCTGAAGACCGCGCTCCAGCACTCGCTGAACACGGTGGCGGTGCGCCTCGCCGAGAAGTTCGGCCGCAAGAAGATCGTGGACCTCGCCCACCAGATGGGCATCCGCACGCCGCTGCCCATCTCCGCGCCGCTGCCGCTGGGCGCCGCCGAGGTGACGCTGTTCGACGCCACCACCGCCTATTCGGTGTTCGCGAACGGGGGCAAGAGCGTCTATCCCCACGCGGTGGTGGAGATGCGCATCGGCAACGGCGACGTGATCTGGCGCTTCGACCGGGACGCCCCGAAGCCGGTGCAGATCATCCCGCAGCAGGCGCTCTACGACATCAACGACATGATGAACAACGTGGTGGAGAACGGCACCGGCCGCCGCGCCCGCCTGCCCAACGCCAAGGTCGCGGGGAAGACCGGCACCACCAATTCCTATCGCGATGCCTGGTTCATGGGCTTCACCGGCAATTATGTCTGCGGCGTGTGGTTCGGCAACGACGACTATGCGGTGATGAACAAGATGACCGGCGGCACCTTGCCGGCGCTGACGTGGCAGAAGGTGATGGCCTATGCCCACCAGGGCATCGAGATCAAGCCGATCCCCGGCGTCACCACGCCGATCCCGAAGCTCGACGAGCCGCCCGCCAGCATGAACGTGCCCGGCCTCGCCGACAGCGAGCGGCCGGTGACCCTTTCGCCCCGTTCGGCCGAGCGGCTGGCGGCGCTGGAGCGCATGTTCAAGGAGGCCGAGGTGAAGCTCACCGACGCCGGCCCTGCCGCGGCGCCCGTCCCGGCCGCGGCACAGACCGCCCCTGCCCCGGCCGCCACGCTCACACCGACGGTGCCCGCGACGCCGATGCCCACCGCGGTGCGCAGGAACTGACGGCGCCAAACGCGGAGCCTCAATTCTCCGCGTCCGGCTCCTTCGGCGTGCGCCAGATGCCGTAGGCCCACGGCCTGTACCAGCGCCCGCCCGTGGGCAGGCACTGCGGCACCGGGTCATAGCCATGCCCGCCCCAGGGATTGCAGCGGCAGATGCGGGCGGTGGCCATCACCGCGCCGGACAGCGCGCCGTGGCGCATCACCGCCTCCTCGGCATATTCCGAGCAGGTGGGCAGATAGCGGCACTGCCGCCCCATGAAGGCGGAGAAGGTGTAGCGATAGACGAGGATGAGCCCGCGCAAGGCAAAGCGCGGGGCACGGGCGATCTGCGCACCAATGTGGCGCGCCGGCCCTGCCGTCTCCTTCAGCCCGCTGTCATCCACCGCCATATCGCCTCTGTCCGGCATCGCCCAACAATCGCCACGCTTCGGGTTCGACATGCGCCTATCCAGCCTTCATGTCGAAGTCGGGGCCGAGCTGGTCCCGGCGACCCGCGCGGCTCCCGCTTTTGGGGGCTATGCTCACGCGCGAGGTGATCGACGATGCCTGATGTCTTCCCGCCCACCCCTTCCGTCCCGCCCTTGTCCGTGGTGATGCGCGCCCTCGCCTTCGCGACGCTGCGCCACACCGACCAGCGGCGGAAGGGAAAGCGGGCGCAGCCTTATGTGAACCACCTCGTGGAGGTCGCATTGCTGGTGAGCGAGGCGACCGGAGGCGCGGACCCCAACCTCGTCGCCGCCGCGCTGCTGCACGACGTGGTGGAGGACCAGGGCGTCACGACGGAGGAGATCGCCACCACCTTCGGGGCGGACATCGCCGGCCTCGTCATGGAAGTCACGGACGACAAGGGCCTGACCTCCGCCGAGCGCAAGCGGCTGCAGGTGGAGCACGCGCCCCACCTTTCCGCGCGCGGCAAGCTGCTGAAGCTCGCCGACAAGACCTGCAACCTGCGCTCCCTCGCCGACGACCCGCCGGAGGACTGGCCTCAATCCCGCGCTCGCGCCTATGTGGAATGGTCGCGGGCGGTGGCGGCCGGGCTGCGCGGCATCAATCCCGCGCTGGAGACGGCGTTCGATCAGGCGGCGGAGGAAGCCATCGCCGCCATCGAGACGCGGCGGTCGGAGGAATGGGCCGTGGGCTGAGGCCGAAGGGCTATTCCGCCGCCGCGCGCGCGGCCTCGATCTGGCCGATGGCGTCCACCACCGCATCGAAGGTGAGCATGGTGGAGGCGTGGCGCGCCTTGTAGTCGCGCACGGGCTCCAGCACCTTGAAGTCCTCCCAGCGGCCGGCGGGCGGCGGGCCGTTTTCCCGCAGCATCTTCCACATGGTGTCGCGCACCTCGCGCAGCTCCTGCGCGCTGGCGCCGACGATGTGGCTGGCCATGAGGGAGGAGGACGCCTGCCCGAGGGCGCAGGCGCGCACTTCATGGGCGAAATCGGCCACCTTGTCCCCGTCCATCACCAGATCGATGGTGACGGTGGAGCCGCACAGCCGCGAATGCGCCCGCGCGCTCGCCTGCGGCGCGGGGAGCCGGCCGAGGCGCGGAATGTCCGCGGCGAGGGCAAGAATGCGGGCGTTGTAGACGTCGTTGATCATGGGCGAACCAATCGGGCGGCGCGGACGGAGCCTGTGAGCCTGTCGCGCGGGCGTTCCGTTCTTATATAGAGACGGGAGGAACGGACGCAAAGGCGTGCGACCGTAGCCTAGCCGATGGTGCCATAAAACCTCGATGCGGTAAGTTGAGCCGCCTCACCCTTGCGAAAACGCCCCTTCGGCCCCATCATGGAACTTGGGCCCTGCATTGGGCCTTCATTTTTGAAACGGACGGCAAAGCCGCCGCCGGCAGGTCCGGCGGGGCGCGGTTTGAGCGACACCGCGCAAGCGAGCCGACAACCGGTGACACTCCCGCCTTTCCCGGTCTCCGGTGAGGGCGGGTCGAACGGAGTTGGTCATGGACGCGGTTGTTAAGTTGTTCAAGGCGCAGGCCGAGAACGAGGAGCGGGAGCGTCAGCTGAAGGCCAAGGCTGCGGCGGTTCTCCGCGCGCCTGCGGCAGACGGTGCCCCTGCCCTCCCCAAGGTTCACCCGCCCCTCTCCGATGGCAGCCCCCGCCCCACCCGGGCCGAGGCGGAAGCCGCGGTGAAGACGCTGCTCGCCTATATCGGCGAGGACCCGGCGCGCGAGGGCCTGCTCGACACGCCGAAGCGCGTGGTGAAGGCCTATGACGAGCTGTTCTCCGGCTATGGCGAGGATGCCGACGAGCTGCTGGACCGCACGTTCGGCGAGATCGGCACCTTCGACGATTTCGTGCTGGTGCGCGACATCCCGTTCCATTCCCATTGCGAGCACCACATGGTGCCCTTCGTGGGCAAGGCGCACATCGCCTATTTCCCGGTGGAGCGGGTGGTCGGCCTCTCCAAGATCGCGCGGGTGGTGGACATCTTCGCCCGCCGCCTGCAGACGCAGGAGCACCTGACCTCGCAGATCACCAACGCGCTCGACGAGGGCCTGCGCCCCCGCGGCGTGGCGGTGATGATCGAGGCCGAGCACATGTGCATGTCCATGCGCGGCATCCAGAAGGCGGGCGCCCTGACGCTCACCACCCAGTTCACCGGAATCTTCAAGGAAGATCCGGCCGAGCAGGTGCGTTTCCTCACGCTCGTGCGCAACGGCCGGGGCTAAAGTCCACCCATGAGCCTGCTGCCGTCAAATTCCTTCCCCGCCCCCGGCCCCAAGGCCGAGCTTGAGGAAGGAGCCGTCCTGTCGCCCCGCTTCGGGGCGGATGGGCTGATCACCTGCGTCACGACGGATGCCGCGACCGGGGAGATCCTCATGGTCGCGCACATGAACGCCGAGGCCCTGGCCCGGACGATCGAGACCGGGGAAGCCTGGTACTGGTCCCGCTCGCGCGGGGAGCTCTGGCACAAAGGCGCGACCAGCGGGCAGATCCAGAGCGTCAAGGAAATGCGGATCGACTGCGACCAGGACGCCCTGCTTTTGAAGGTGGAGGTGGCCGGAGACGGCGGGTGCTGCCACACCGGGCGCCGCTCCTGCTTCTACCGGAAGGTCGAAATTTCCGGCGGCAAGCCCCGCCT
>JAEWBL010000203.1 GCA_023391175.1 Pseudomonadota bacterium | reverse complement strand
ACCGACAGGTGCGTGTAAACGAAACCGTATGGCTGCTGCCGGAGAGCAGCAAGTGGGCGTTAGGGGACGAACTGAAGGGCCCCCTCGACAGCGGCGGAACCGCTGGAAACGGCGAGGGGCCCGAGCCCATCCGGGCCCGGACCCCTGGTGAAGGCGAGGCGGCCGCAGGCCGCCCCCTGCCCGCTAGGGGCTACTCGTCGCCGACCGCCGCCGCCAGCGCTTCCTCGGCCGCCTCGACGGCGTCCGCGGGGGTCTCCACCTCGATGTCGAGGTGCTTGTAGGCGCCGAGCCCCGTCCCAGCCGGGATGAGCCGACCCATGATGACGTTCTCCTTGAGACCCCGGAGGTGGTCGACCTTGCCGCTGATGGCGGCCTCGGTCAGCACCTTGGTCGTCTCCTGGAACGACGAGGCCGAGATGAACGACTCGGTGGAGAGCGACGCCTTCGTGATGCCGAGGAGCAGCGGCTCACCCTGTGCCGGGCGCCCGCCCTCCGCCATCACGCGCTCGTTCTCCTCCTCGAAGACCCACTTCTCGGCCTGCTCGTCGACGAGGAACGTGGTGTCGCCCACGTCGACGATGCGGACGCGGCGCAGCATCTGACGGACGATCGTCTCGATGTGCTTGTCGTTGATGCGGACGCCCTGGAGCCGGTAGACCTCCTGCACCTCGTCCACCATCCAGCGCGCCAGCTCCTTCTCGCCGAGCACCTTGAGGATGTCGTGCGGGTTGGCGGCGCCGTCCATGAGCGCCTCGCCCGCGCGGACGCGATCGCCCTGGTGCACGCTGATGTGCTTGCCCTTGCCGATCAGGTATTCCTTGGCGAGGTCGGGCCGCAGCTTGCCGTCCACCTCGGGCGTGATGATGACCTTGCGCTTGCCCTTGGTGTCCTTGCCGAACGAGACCACGCCGTCGATCTCGGCGATGACCGCGTGCTCCTTCGGCTTGCGGGCCTCGAACAGCTCCGCGACGCGCGGAAGACCGCCGGTGATGTCCTTGGTCTTCATCGTCTCGCGAGGCATCTTCGCGAGGACGTCGCCGGCGTCGACCTCGTCGCCGTCGGCGACCACGATGTTGGCGCCCTCCGGCAGCATGTAGCGGGCGTCGGCGTCGGAGCTGACCAGCTTCAGCGTCTGGTTGCGCTCGTCCTTGATGGAGATGCGCGGCCGTGCCTCGGTGTCCTTGGACGCGATGACCACCTTGCGGGCGAGGCCGGTGACCTCGTCGAGCTGCTCGGAGATCGTCACGCCGTCGACGAGGTCGCCGTACTTGATGCGGCCGGCCACCTCGGTGTGGATCGGCGTCGAGTAGGGGTCCCACTCGGCGAGCAGCGTGCCCGCCTCGACCTTGCCCCCCTCCTTCACGAGCAGCTTGGCGCCGTAGACGACGCCGTAGCGCTCGCGCTCGCGGCCCTGCTCGTCGGCGATGACGACCTCGCCGTTGCGATTCATGACGATGAGCGAGCCGTCCTTCTTCCTGGCGATGTTGAGGCTGTGGAAGCGCACGACGCCGGGGTTGCGGTTCTCGAGCGTCGACTGCTCGGCGCGACGTGACGCGGCGCCGCCGATGTGGAACGTGCGCATCGTCAGCTGCGTACCGGGCTCGCCGATGGACTGCGCGGCGATGACGCCGACCGCCTCGCCGATGTTCACCTTGCGCCCGCGCGCCAGGTCACGGCCGTAGCACTCCACGCAGATGCCGCGGCGCGCCTGGCACGTCAGCACGGAGCGGATGCGCACGCGGTCGATGGCGCTCGCCTCGATCGCCTTGACCTTGTTCTCGTCGATCTCCTCGTTCGCCTGGACGATCACCGCGCCCGAGAACGGGTCGAGGATGTCGTCGAGCGCGACGCGGCCGAGGATGCGCTCGCCCATCGGCTCGATGATCTCGCCGCCCTCCACCAGGGCGCCCATCGTGATGCCGTCCATCGCGCCGCAGTCGTACTCGGTGATGATCGCGTCCTGCGCGACGTCGACGAGGCGGCGCGTCAGGTAGCCCGAGTTCGCGGTCTTGAGCGCCGTGTCGGCGAGGCCCTTTCGCGCGCCGTGCGTCGAGATGAAGTACTGCAGGACGTTCAGACCCTCGCGGAAGTTCGCGGTGATCGGCGTCTCGATGATCTCGCCCGACGGCTTCGCCATCAGGCCGCGCATGCCGGCCAGCTGCCGGATCTGCTGCGCGGACCCGCGGGCTCCGGAGTCGGCCATGATGTAGATCGGGTTGAACGAAGGCTGGCGGCGCTCCTCGCGCTTGCCGTCCTTGCCCTGGCCGACGGCCATCTCCGTGCCGATCTCGGCCATCATCTCCTGGGCCACCTCCTCGGTGACCTGCGCCCAGATGTCGATGACCTTGTTGTACCGCTCGCCGACGGTGATGAGACCCTCGGTGTACTGGTTCTGGATGTCCTCGACCTCGCCCATGGCCTTCCCGAGCAGGTCGGACTTCCGCTTCGGGATGATCATGTTCGACAGCGCGATGGAGATGCCGGCGCGCGTCGCGTTGCCGTAGCCGGTGGAGCGGACCCGGTCGGCGAGGAGCACCGTCTCCTTCTCGCCGCAGAGGCGGTACGTCAGGTCGATGAGGTTCTGGAGCTGCTTCTTGTCCAGGACCTTGTTCACCGCCGAGAACGGGATCGCCTTCGGGACGACGTCGTACAGCAGCACGCGGCCGACGGTGGTCTCCACGCGCTGGCCGTCCATGCGGACCGTCACCTTGGCCTGGAGCTCGACCTCGCCCTGGTCGTACGCCGCGCGGACCTCGCCGGGGCCGGAGAAGGTCTTCCCCTCACCCTTCGCGAACGCCCGCTCGCGCGTCATGTAGTAGATGCCGAGCACGATGTCCTGGGTGGGGACGATGATGGGCTTGCCGCTCGCGGGCGAGAGGATGTTGTTCGTGCTCATCATGAGCACGCGCGCTTCCATCTGCGCCTCGACCGAGAGCGGCACGTGGACGGCCATCTGGTCACCGTCGAAGTCGGCGTTGAACG
>JAEWBL010000159.1 GCA_023391175.1 Pseudomonadota bacterium | reverse complement strand
GGCATCGCGCCGCTCACCAGCATGTTCCTGTTCGGGCCCGCCGACCATGCCGGCTTCGACGATTTCCGGCCCGCCGTCCGCGATGCGGAAGGGCTTGCCATCACCGACGGCACGGGCGAGCAGCTCTGGCGCCCCCTGGCCAATCCCGGGCGCTTGCAGATCAGCGTGTTCTCCGGCTCGAACGTGCGCGGCTTCGGCCTGATGCAGCGCCAGCGCTCCTTCTTCGACTACCAGGATCTGGAAGCGCGCTACGAGAAGCGGCCGAGCGTGTGGGTGGAGCCCATCGGCGACTGGGGCGAAGGCGCCGTGCATCTGGTGGAAATTCCCACCCCGCAGGAGGTCCACGACAATATCGTCGCCTTCTGGCGTCCCAAGGACACCCTGCGCAAGGGCAGCGAATACAATTATACCTATCGCCTGCACTGGACCTGGGACATGCCGACCCCGCCCGGCCTCGGTCGCGTGGGCGGCTTCCGCGCGGGCGGAAGCGACGAGCGGCGGCTTTTCGTCATCGATCTCGTGGACGGCCCCATGGCGGGGCTGGCGTTGGACGGTGTGCGCGTGGACGTCTCCGCCAGCGCCGGCGAGGTGCGCGATGTGGTGCTCCAGCCCAATCCGGAAGTATCCGGGGCGCGCCTGTCCTTCGCCTTCGAGCCGAAGGGCGCGGGCCTGTCGGAACTGAGGGCGCGTCTCATGAAGGGCGACGTGCCCCTCACGGAAACCTGGCTCTACCGATGGACGCCCTGACGGACGCCCGGCCGGATGTGCGCCAGGCGCCGGAGGGCGCCCTTCCCGCGGAAGCGCCGCTCGCCATGCCGGCGCAGGATTTTCGCCGCAGGCCGGCGCAGGTCGGTTCCGGCACGAGGCTCGGCGCCTCGCTGCTTGCCCGCCGCGCCTTCGTGTTCGGCGGCGCCATCGCGCTGACGGGACTTGCCGCCTTCGAGATGTACAAGGTGCTCGACGTGGGCGGCCTCACCGCACTGGAATGCGTCGTGCTGGTGCTGTTCGTCGTCCTGTTCGCGTGGATCGCCCTTGCCTTCACCAATGCGCTCGGCGGCGCCATCAGCCTCCTCTCGGGCCGCAAGGCGCTTGGCATCGATCCCGACGCGCCCCTACCCTCCCCGGCGATCCGCACCGCCCTCCTCATGCCCTGCTACAACGAGGAGCCGAACCGCGTGTTCGCCGGGCTGGAGGCCACATGGCGCTCGCTGGAGGCGACCGGGCGGGCCGACCTGTTCGATGTCTTCATCCTCAGCGACACCACCGATGCGGACGTGTGGGTGGCCGAGGAGGCCGCCTTCCTGGCCTTGCGCCACCGCACCGGCGGGCGCTTCTTCTATCGCCGCCGCGCGCAGAACACGGATCGCAAGGCGGGCAATATCGCTGACTGGGTCACGCGCTTCGGCGCGGCCTACGAGGCCATGCTCATCCTCGACGCCGACAGCGTGATGACCGGCGATTGCATCGTCCGCCTCGCCGACGCGCTGGAGCGTACGCCAGAGGCGGGGCTGATCCAGACGCTGCCGGTGATCGTCGGCGGACGAACCCTGTTTGCCCGGCTCCAGCAGTTTGCCGGACGTCTCTATGGCCCCCTCATCGCCCACGGCCTAGCCTGGTGGCATGGGCCGCAGAGCAATTACTGGGGGCACAACGCCATCATCCGCACCCGCGCCTTCGCCGGCGCGGCGGGCCTGCCGCATCTCAAGGGCCGCAAGCCGTTCGGCGGGCATATCCTGAGCCACGATTTCGTGGAGGCGGCGCTGCTCGTGCGCGCGGGCTGGGGCGTCCACATGGTGGCGGGCCTGCCCGGCAGCTATGAGGAGGGCCCGCCCTCCCTCACCGATCTTGCGGTGCGCGACCGCCGCTGGTGCCAGGGCAATCTCCAGCACGCCGCCGTGCTGCCGGTGCGCGGGCTCAGTTTCGCGAGCCGCATCCATCTGCTCACCGGCATCGGCTCCTACGTCTCGGCGCCGCTGTGGCTGATGATGCTGCTGGCGGGGCTTCTCACATCGCTCCAGGCGCGCTTTGTGCCGCCGGACTATTTCCCCTCCGGCTTCGCCCTGTTCCCCGTCTGGCCGGCGCAGGACCCGGTGCGCGCGGCCTGGGTGTTCGGCGGCACCATGGCGGTGCTGCTTCTGCCGAAATTCATCGCCTTCGCCCTGATGCTCGGCGACGGCGCGGCGCGACGCGGCTTCGGCGGCGCCGGTCGGACCTTCCTTGGCATGATGGGCGAAATCCTGCTCTCCGGTCTCATGGCGCCGGTGACCATGGTGTCCCAGTCCTTCGCGGTGGTCAGCATCCTCATGGGGCGTGACGGCGGCTGGACTCCGCAGCGGCGCGACGACGGCAGCCTCGGCTGGGGCGAGGCGTTGCGGCACTTCTGGCCCCATACGCTCCTCGGCCTCGGCTTCGCGGCCGCGACCGCCGCCATCGCGTGGCCGCTGATGGCGTGGATGTCGCCGGTGATCCTCGGGCTTCTCGCCGCTGTACCGCTCGCGGTGTGGACGAGCCGGCCGCGGCGGCCCGGCGGACTTCTGGAAACCCCGGAGGCGCAGCAACTGCCGCCGGTGCTGCGCGCAGCCACGGACCTGCGCGCCGCGCTCGCTGGGACCGATGGCCCGGCGGAAGCCGTGGCGCGCCTTGCCGGCGATGCCGATCTTCTCGCCTTCCATCGCAACGCCCTGCCCGCGCAGGGCAAGCGCCTGCCCGGTGACGTTCGGCCCGATCGCCTCGTCGCACGCGCCAGGATCGAGGATGCCGGCTCCCGCGAGGAGGCGCTGGCGCAGCTCTCGACAAAGGAGAAGGCCGCCGCCCTCGCCGACGACCAGGCCCTCGCGCGCCTGATTGCCCTGCCGGCCAGGGGGGCCTGAGGCTCTCGCCACGCCCGCCGTTACGGTACCCGGGCCACCAAGCGGCATGTCCGGCCTGCGGACATTCGGGACAATCCTCTGTTGCCAAGCCTCCCGGGGTCCTAACCAGGATCCAAGAAAAATATCGGGAGGATGACATGAACGACGACAGCGGCGCCCCGCCCTTGCCCCTGAGACCCGCAGCCCTTCAACGCCAGAGCATGCGCCGATCGGCTTGCGTCGCACGCTGACCGGATCACGCGTCCTCTATTCTCAAACAGAACCCGCCGGGAACGCTGGCGGCACGGGTCGGCGCTCCGGCGCTGCCATCCCGCGCGCGACCGATGGAATGCCCTGCGGGATTAAGACCCGGCATTGCTCCGGCCCTCGCCGGCGCCGCCCTTGATCGACCGCGCACGGCGGGAGCCGTGGCGGCCGCACGCCGTGTTGCCAAATCACAGCCAAAAACAAATACGGAGGCCCAGAGGACCCATGACACACGCCACCTATCCCCTGTCGGGACAAGCCGCGCCGAGCCTCAGCAAGGGGCAGTGGCGGATCATCTTCCTGGCGAGCCTCGGCGGCTCCCTCGAATTCTATGATTTCATCATCTACGGCATCTTCGTTCAGTATATCTCGGCACAATTCTTTCCGACGGAAGACCCTTATGTCTCGCTGATCCTCTCCTTCTCCGTTCTGGCCCTCGGCTTCCTGGCGCGGCCATTCGGCGGCGCGGTGCTGGGC
>JAEWBL010000080.1 GCA_023391175.1 Pseudomonadota bacterium | reverse complement strand
GTCCACATGCGCCTGGCTGAACTTGCGGGCATAGAGGTTGCCCTGCAATTGCCAGGTATCGGTGAGGTCATACTTGCCGTTCAGGGCCAGCATGCCGACGTTGTTCTCGGTGGTCTGCGGCCAAGTGTAGATGGAGTTCCAGTTCTGGTCGAGCAACTGCACCGGCGTCGGGCCGACCACGCCGAGATTGGTCGTTGCAGCACTGGCGACGAGGTGGACCTCGGTCTTGTCGTTCTTCCAGCCGAAGTCACTGTAGAAGCGGGCGAGGTCGGACGGCGACTGGAGCCGCCAGCCATCGGCATGCACGGCGTCGGCCGCGATGTAGACGCCGAAGCCGTCCTTTTCGCCGCCATACTGGATGTTGCCGCCGATCTGGCCGAACGAGCCGCCCTGAATGCTCCCCTCGAAGCCGTGATAGTTGAAGCCGTTCTTCATCTGGATGGAGACGGCGCCGCCCAGCGCGTTGAGGCCGAAGGCGGGATTGTTGGAGAACACCTCGGCGCGGCTGATGGCGACCTCCGGAATGAGGTCCCAGTTCACCGTGTCGCCGAACGCCTCGTTGAGGCGGATGCCGTTCTGGTAGACGGCGATGCCCTGCGGAGTGCCCTGCAGCGGCGAGGCGGCGAAGCCGCGGAAGCGGAAGTCCTGGAAGAAGGCGTTGCCCTGAACGTCCGTGGTGTTGGCGCTGGGCGTATACTGGAACAGGCCGTCGGTGACGGCGAAGGAATTCAGCCGGTCGAACTGGTCGGCACCGATGATGGTGACCGCGCCGGGCACCTTGTCGGCATCGATGCCAGTGCCGGAGAGCGGGGTGGTGGCGACGACCTCGACGGTGCCGAGCTGGAGCGTGCCGGAGGAATTGGCGGACTGCTCCTGGGCCATGGCCGGGAAGGCCGCCAGAAGCGCGACCGGCACGGCCGCCGCGGAGAAGCCGAGCGCGATCGCGTGCTTCGAGGCGATGCTCGCCGATGCCGATTTGCCGGACGCCGCGCGGCGTGAACCCGCCCGCTCCGCACCCATATCCCGTGAGGCTCCGCTCCCGCGCTCCCCGTGCATCTCCCGCCCCTTTCAGCCCTCGTCCGACCGGGGCCGTTTTTTTGGCGGTGTGACGTCGCCGCGATGGTCCGCGCCCGGCGCTGGGGCATCGTGTGGGTCGTCACACCAGAATTCTACCACCATGAAACCATAAGCGCGCCCGAAGTGCCGTCAATCGGCCACAGAGCTGAGAATTCTCTTAGGTTTTCAAAGTGTGTCTTCTTGGGAACGCACGAGGGACAATCGGGAAGATTCGGCAACCAAAAACCGGGAACATTTGGCAAAACGGGTGCGTGCTCTCCGCCCCTTGTGATGATGATCAACTATAGGCTCGCCCGACTAAACTTGTCGTGCGTGATTCTTCCCGACCATTCGAGAGCGTGTAAGGCAGGCGGGGGGCGGGCGGCTCCCCCGCCTCGGCGTCAACCCGCGTCCGCTACATGGGCGACGAGGCCCGTCCGGCCCGGCGCCACGTGCTCGGCCATGGTGTGCCGGTCCGGGAAATCGCCCCCGTTCTGGGCGCGGAAGGGGATGGGCGCATCCGTGAACAGCCCGCCGAGACGCTGGCGCCAGCCGGCCTTCGCCGCTTCGACCTGCTCCGCGCTGGTGAAGCGGCCGGCGCCGTAGACGGGATGGATCGGCAGCACGTCCATGCCCGGATAGAACAGGGCGCCGTGGGTCAGGGGAAACAGCAACTGGTCGATGGGGCCGTTGATGCCGCGCGGACCGTAGTCGGCGGCGGGGCCGCCCGTCTGCACGTTCACCAGCGCCCGCTTGCCCTTCAGGATGCCCTCGCCGAAGCGGTGCTCGTTGGTGCCCGTCTTGTAGCCATAGGCGAAGCCGAAGGCATAGACGCGCTCGATCCACCCCTTGAGGATGGCGGGCACGCCATACCACCAGAGCGGAAACTGCAGGATCACCGCATCGGCGGCGAGGAGCTTTTCCTGCTCCGCCGCCACGTCGGGCGGCTGGCGGGCGGTCGCATAGGCATGACCCGATTCCGCGACGAAGGAGAGCCGCTCCGGGTTGGCGCGGCTCGGGAAGTCGTCGGCGTCGAACACCGCCTTCCAGCGCATGCCGTAGAGATCGGAGGTGAGAATGCGGTGGCCCTCGGCGGCTAGCGTCTCCACCGTCACGTCCACCAACTGGCGGGTGACGGAGGCAGGCTCGGGGTGGGCGAAGACCACCAGGACTGTCTTGGACATCACTGAAACTCCTCGGCGCGCGGCGGGCGGCCCTTGGCCGATGGGGCGACGCGCGGTGATGCCGGCAAGCTAGGCCGCGATATGCTATATATGAAATCGCATCTCTTCTGAGTTGGCATAGTTTTGATGGATACCAGCCGTCTCGATCTCAATCTCCTGGTCACGCTGGAGGCGCTGCTCGCCGAGCGGAACGTGACGCGGGCGGCGGCGCGGCTCCATCTCAGCCAGCCGGCGGTGAGCGCGCAGCTCGCCCGCCTGCGCGACCTGTTCGACGATCCGCTGCTGGTGCCGGCCCGGCGCGGCATGACGCCCACCGCCAAGGCGCTGGACCTCGCCGGCCCGCTGCGTGCCGCGCTGGACCAACTGCGCATGACGCTGGAAGCACGCGATTTCCACCCGGCGACGGCGGAGCTGACCGTATCCATCGCGTGCTCGGACTATATCCAGGCGGCGGTCGTCATGCCGTTGGTGCTGGCGCTGCGGGAACGGGCGCCGGGTGTGCGGGTGGCGGTGCGCCATCTGCTTCCCGATCTGATGGAGCCGCAGCTCGCGTCCGGGGAGACCGACCTCGTGCTTGCCACGCCCCTGCCGACGCAGCCGCATCTGCGCGCGCAGCATCTGTTCGAGGAGACCTATGTGCTCATCGGCCGGCGCGGCCATCCGCGGCTCAGGCCGGGACTGACCATCGAGGCCTATGCCGAGCTGGAGCATGTGATCGTGTCGCGCAGCGGCGGACACTTCCACACGCCCGTGGATGAAGGCCTCGCCGCGCTGGGCCATCGGCGCAACGTCGTGATGTCGGCGGCCTCCTTCCTGTTCATTCCGGAGATCGTCGCGGCGAGCGACCTCGTGGCGCTGGTGCCGCGCCGCCTCCTACGCGATCCGCCAGCTCGCCTGGTGATGATCGACCTGCCGTGGCTCGCCGAGCGGTTCGAGGTGGGCCTCATCTGGCACGAACGCACCCATGGCCATGCCGGCCAGCGCTGGCTGCGCGCCCTCATCGCCGAGGTCGCCGACTCCGCGCCGTCCGCACCCTAGAGCACGCGCCGATCCGATCGCACCGCGATCAGATCGGATCACGCGTTCTCTGTCTTCGCGTGAGAGGGCGATTCACCGATCAAGTTGATTCAACTTGATCGGATCGCGCTCTGGGCCGCGCCCGCCGTTCCGTGCCGGGCCACCTCGGCGATGGCCATGTCCAGGGCGATGCGCAGGGGCTCGCCCGAGCGTGCGGTCTTGGCGAGCAGTAACCCGCCCTGAACGGCGCTGAGCACGGCGATGCCGAGGGTGTGCGGATCGGCAGAGGGGCCGAGTTCGCCGCGCGCCTGCATCCGGGCGAAGCCCAGCTCCAGGAGGGCGCTCCACTTCTCGAAGCCGGCGGCGCAATCGAGCCGCGCGGTCTCGAAATCGTTGGACACTTCGCTCGCCAGTGACCCCAGCGGACAGCCGGCGGTGCCGCCAGCCGCATTGATCGCCAGCAGCGCGTCGCGCCAGCGCTTCAGGGCGTAAAGGGAATCAAGCGTGGCGAGATAGGGGTCTTGAGCGGCGAGCACGCGCTCCGTCTGGAAGCGGATCACCTCCAGCACCAGCGCATTCTTGTCGGAGAAGTAATGATAGAGCTGCGATTTGCTGAAGCCGCCCGCCTCCATTACGTCGTCGAGGCTGGTGCGCTCGGCGCCGTGGGCGTGGATGAGGTCCGCCGCCGTCTCGATGATGCGGGCGCGGGTGGCGGCGCCGCGGCGGGTGAGGGCAGGTGGGGGTGTCGGCGTCTTCGACATGGACAAAGCCTAACTGAACTGGACTTGACAGTCCAATTTCGCTCTGGCGCCTTGGACCGATAAGTCCAGTCAAGGAGTATTTCCATGTCGCGTTTGGAGAATGGCGCTACGTTTCCCGCGCTCACCGTCGCTGCCGTGGGTGGCGGAGCGATTGCGCTGCCGGGAGCCCTCGCCGGCTCATATGGGGTGGTGCTGGTCTATCGCGGCGCCTGGTGCCCCTATTGCCAGGCGCAGTTGGCCGGCTTCCAGCGCGCAGCCGAAAAGCTGGCCGCGACCGGGATCAAGGTGGTGGCCTTCTCGGTGGACGACGAGGCAACGAGCGCCAGCACCATCGCCCGGCACCACCTGTCCTTCCCCGTGGGCCACAGTGCGAATGCGGATGCCGTCGCCGCAGCGCTCGGCGCCTACACCAATGCGGAGCCGCATTACCTGCAGACCACGGGTTTCCTGCTGGACCCGGAGGGTCGCGTGGTAAACGCCGTCTATTCCAGCGGCCCCATCGGCCGGCTGGTGGCCGAGGATGTGATCGGCATGGTCACCTACCTCAAGTCCAAGGCCTGAAGCTCTGCCGCCGCCCGCGCCGCATCAGGCGCGGGCGAGGCCAGCGGCGATCTTCTCGGCGATCATCAGCACCGGAATGTTGGTATTCGCCGTGGGCAGGCGGGGCATGGCGGAGGCATCCGCCACATAGATGTTTTCGCTGCCGATCACCTTGCCAGTGGGGTCGAGCACCGCCCCGGGATCGTCGGGCGCACCGAGGCGGCAGGTGCCGCTGGCGTGCCAGACACCGAACACGCTGCCTCGAACGAAAGCCTCCAGCCGCGCCTCATCCGCGACGATCTCCGCCAGCGAGACGCCGCCGGACATGAAGCGCTTCAGCGCCATCTGGCGCAGCCCCGCCGGCACGTCGAGGAGTGCGCCCAGCGCCTCGGCGACGAGCGCATTGGTGCGGGAGACGCGGCTGAGGCGCTTCACGAAGGGCGAGAAGGCGGCGGGAAAAACATCCCCCGCATCCGGGTTAAGCGCCTCGCAGACGAGGAGCGAGAAGAGCGTGCGCACCCCCGCCTTCATCCGTGCGAGGTCGGAGGGATGATCGAGCAGGTTGAGGTCGGCCTCGGGGTAGGCGCGGGGATCGGCCGAAACGAGGCGCACGGACCCGCTCGACTTCGGCCGGTTGCACCACAGGAAGTAAAGCCCCAGCCGCCGGCCGAGCCCGTGCCAGCCCGCCCGCGCGGAGGCGGTGGCGTAGAGGTCCGAAGCCTCCCCCTCTTCCACACCGGAGGAAAATCGCAGGGCGGCGAAACTGGCCCGGCGATAGGACATGGGCAGCCGCAGCCGCTCGGGCAGATACTGGCAGAGGGTGAGGGTGGGATGGTCGCGCAGGTTGCGCCCCACGGCGGGCCGATGGATCGCCACCGGAATGCCCAGCGCCGCCAGCGCCACCCCATCGCCGATGCCGGCGCGCATGAGGATGGCCGGCGTCTGCAGCGCGCCCGCCGTCACCACCACGCGGCCGGCGGCAACTTCCATCACCGCGCCGTCACGCTCCACCTCGACGCCCGCGGCCCGGGCGCCGTCCATCCTGAGGCGCAGGAGACGCGTGCGGGGCCAGATCGCAAGGTTGGGCCGGGCACGCGTGGCGGCATCGAGATAGCCGACGGCGGCGGAGACGCGGCGGTCGTGCTCGTTGTTGAAGGTGGGCGGGAAGACGCCGTCCTCGAACTCGCCGTTCTGGTCCAGCCTTCGCGGCAGCCCGCTCGCCGCGAAGGCCGAGGTCGCGGCCTCGGCGAAGGGCGGCCAGCCGGGCGGCAGGATGCGGCGGATGGGGATGGGCCCGTCGTTGCCGTGCAGCGGGCCGCCGCAGTCGAGATCGCGTTCCAGCTTGATGAAGTAGGGCAGAACGTCGTCCCAGCCCCAGCCGGCGGCCCCGAGGGCGGCCCATTCGTCATAGTCGCGCGGCAGTCCGCGATTGGCGGACTGGACGTTGATGCTGGAGCCCCCGCCCATGACGCGGCCCTGCTCATAGGCACGGGAGCCGCGCGTGCCGTCCACCCGCTGAGCGGTGAAGGCGGAGAGGCCCGGCCAGACGAAGCGGTCGCCGTGGAACAGGCCCATGGGATAGCTGTCGGCGATAGCCTCGGGTACCGCGCCGGGAGGGGTGTCCTCCCCCGCCTCGATCAGCAGGACGCGGTGGGCGGGATCCGCCGAGAGCCGGTTCGCCATGACGCAGCCGGCGGAGCCGCCGCCGACGATCACCGTGTCGAAAAAGGGCATCTCCGAAAGAGGCGTGCGGGCGGGCATCAGACCACCCCGGCCTCCTGATAGATGTGCTTGATCTCCATAAAGTCGATCAGCGCATCATAGC
>JAEWBL010000621.1 GCA_023391175.1 Pseudomonadota bacterium | reverse complement strand
AGATGGGCGGGGAAGCCGCGCCGCACAGCTCGTCCAGGCGTTCCACCAGCACGCTGCCGAAGCGGGCGGCGAGCGCCGCGCGGGGCTTGCCGGCGATGTCGCCGATGCGCACCAGCCCGAGATAGGCGAGGCTTCGCCCCGTCTCCGCATCGAGGCCGAGGGCGTCCACCGGCAAAGGGGCGACAGCTTCCCGCTCGCGGCCAGCCGGCACCACCTGCTCCGGCCGCCAGCGGGCGAGGGCGAAGGCGGCCCTCGCAGTCCCGGCCACTGCGCCGCATGCAGCAAGTCCGGTGGCGGCAAGCCGTTCCGTCATGGCGGACAACATGGCCGCTTCGCCGCCGAACAGATGGGCGCAGCCGGTGATGTCGAGGACGATGCCGTCCGGCCCGGATACGGCGACGAAGGGCGTCCAGCGCTCGCACCACGAGGCGATGGCGGCGAGCAACGCCGTATCGGCCGCGGCATCCGCCTCCACCGCTTCGATCTGCGGCACGCGGGCCTGCGCGTCGGCGAGGGTGAGGCCGGGATGGAGACCGAGGCGGGCCGCCGCCGCGTCCACCGCGGCGAGGCGGCGGGCATTGGCTTTCACCTCCACCGTGACCAGCGGCGTCTCAGCCGGTGCGGCGCCAGCCGGAGACCACATGCGAGGCCCCCGCCGGCTGCGGTGCAGCCGGTCGGTCGGCAGGCGCGGCAGGAAGAGCGCGGCGAGGCGCCGGGGTGAAGCGTCGGGCATGGGCATTCCATTCCACGGTGAAGCGGCCGGTGGGTCCGAGGCGGTTGCGCTCGATTTCCAGCGCGAAGGCGGGCGGGCCGAGGCAGAAGGTCGGAACATCCCCCGCCACCCGGGAGGGGGCTGCGGCGACCCGCCAGCGGGTGGCGGCGGCGGAGGGGCCGGGGTCTGCTCCCGGTCGCAGCAGGAGGGCAGGCACGCCGGAGCGCTCGCTGCGCAGGGCGAGGCGGCGGGTGGCGGTGAGGTCGATGAGCTGCGGGGATCCCCAGGGCTCGGCCACCACCAACCCGAGGGCGCCATGGCCAAGGGCTTCCTCTGCGGCGCCCAGCGTGTTGGCAGCATCCGCGGTGGCCACCAAGATCAGGCGGCACGGATCGAGCCCGAAGGCGGCGCAGCCTGGACCGTAGATGTCACCCCCCTCCAACGCCGCCATGTCCTGCCGCACCCACAGCACCGGCTTGCGGGTGCCGGCCGCGAGGGCGAGGGCGAACCCGAACACGGCGGCGGCATTCCCCTTTTCCGCCGGGAACGCCTCGTGCAGCGCATCGCGGGCGAGGCCGCCCCCCAGCACCTCGTCCAACGGCGCCCCGAGGGATAGGCGCGGCCGGGCGGGACCGTCCGGCGAGGCGGACAGCCGTTCCATCTCGACGATGCGGCGGCGCAGGGCTGTCAGATCCTCGCGCCGGGCCTGCTGCGGGTGGGGAAACGAGGGCATGGACGGAGCCAAATGTTCCTATTTTGTTCTCTTTTAAAAGGACTCCGGCAGGGCGGAATGTCAACCGTACGGAGGTCCGGCAGCAGGGATTGCGGGGGCTGGAACGGGTCCGCCGCAGACGGGTGGGGCGGTGCGGGCTTGTCCCCATGATTCACAGGTAAGGTATTCAGGAACCGTCGTTGCAAGGTGCAAACCTCCCCTTAACGCCCCCGCCCTAGTGTTCTCGAAACGGCGCCGGTGCTGCGGATTTCGGATTCCCATGTCTTCCTTCAACCGTCCTCCGAGACCTTTTGCGTATCCTTCCTACGCTCCGGACGACTTGTTCGATCCACCGCCGGCCGATTCTGCTGCCGAACGTGGTTTGCCCTCGTTCTACGAGCGGATTCCGGAATACGATCCAGCCATCCACGAGGGCGCCTTCGAGGCGGCTGAAACCGCCCACAGCTGGATCGACCTTGAACTGGTCCCGAGCTGGCTGCGGCCGTTCACCCTCGACGCCAACACTCGCTTCACCCGCACTCCGGACCATCTGCTGCGCCCCCGCGAGCCGGGCGCGCCCTCGCTGCCGCCAGTCCTGCCGCAGGTGCCCACCCCGGTCACGACCCAGGGGTCGAGCCGCGGCTGGCACTTCCTGTTCGAGCCGGCGGACGATGCGGTCCAGCCGGTGGCGCAGCAGCCTGTCGCCAAGCTTGCGGATATCCCGACGGAGACCGCCTTCGCCGCGCCCGCCGCGGTGCCGGAAGAGGTGACGGCGGCCCAGGCCGCCCTGCCTCCCGTTGAGGAAGAGGCCGCCATGGCTGTCTGCGCGCCCTCGGCTTCCGATGCCGCGCTTATAGAGGCTGCCCCCGGCGAGGAGATCCCGGCCGAAGCGTCGGAGCTTGCGCTCCTTGAGCCCGGCATCGCGCCGCAGGCCGTGGCTGAGGCGGCTTCGGAGGTCGATACGGCGGACGTCCCCGATCACCTGTGGAGCCTGCTGCGCCTCGTCGTCATCGGCCGCGCCGCCACCCCGCCCGCTCCGGCCGGAGAGCAGGACGTCGATCCGGTGCCTGCGGAGCCGGCCGATGTGAAGGACGGCTTGGTGGAGAGCGAGGCCGCGGTGCTGGAGGCGCTGTCCGACGCCGAGGAGATTGCAGAGTTAGACGAAGACGAGATCGACGCTGACGAGAACGAGGTTTCCGAGCCTGAAGCCTCCAAGGACGCTGAACTCGAGGACGCTGAACCCGAGGACGACGCGTTCGAGGAGGAAGACTCCGAGGACGATGAGGTCGCCGAACTGGAGGGCGACACAGACGACTCCGAAGAGATCGACCTTTCCGAGGATGACGACGAACTGGACGAGGACGACGCGGCGCTTTCCTCCGAGCTGGAGGACGATGAACTCGATGACGACGAATTCGAAGACGATGCCTTCGAGGACGCGGACCTGACGGACGAGGAAGACGAGGAGGCCGCCGAACGCGACCAGGACGATTCGGAAGACGCTGCCGTGCTTGAAGACGACGATCAAGACGAGGCCGAAGCCGAGGACGCCCCACTGCCCCTCGCAGCCGGGTCGATCCTGTCGGGCGAAGCGTTCGCGTCCTGGCGACCCTACCAGCAGAGCATCAGCGCCCAGTTCTTCGGCGCTCTCCATTCGGCGGTCATGTCCGCTCCTGCGGCCTCGGCAGCAGCGCCTGTGGTGGATGCCGTCGCCGCCGTTCCTGTGGAAACTGTTGTTACCCTCTCGCCCGAGCCCGCGCACGCAGCTGCTGAGGTCACGGAAGGACCCTATTTCCTCCCGCCCCTCGATCTCCTGCGCGAGCCGCCGGTGGTGGAGCCGGACTATGAGCTCTCCGAGGAATTCCTCGACCAGTCCTCCACGATGCTTCAGCAGGTGCTGCGCGACTTCGGCGTGCGCGGCGAGGTGATCGACGCCAATCCCGGCCCCGTCGTCACGCTTTACGAGTTCGAGCCGGCACCGGGGGTGAAGTCTTCCCGCGTCATCGGCCTGTCGCCGGACATCGCCCGCTCCATGAGCGCGGTGTCCGCCCGCGTCGCGGTGGTGGAGGGGCGAAACGTCATCGGCATCGAGCTGCCCAACCGGCGGCGCGAGACCGTGTGGCTGCGCGAGCTTCTGGCGAGTCACGAATTCGCCGAGGCTCACCCCAAGCTCGGCCTGTGCCTGGGCAAGACCATCGGCGGCGTGCCGGTGATCGCCGACCTCGCGCGCATGCCGCATCTGCTCGTCGCCGGTACTACCGGATCGGGCAAGTCGGTGGCCATCAACACCATGATCCTCAGCCTGCTCTACCGGCACACGCCGGAGGCCTGCCGGCTCATCATGATCGACCCCAAGATGCTGGAGCTCTCGGTCTACGAGGGCATCCCGCACCTGCTCACCCCCGTCGTCACCGATCCCAAGAAGGCGATCATCGCGCTGAAATGGGCGGTGAAGGAGATGGAGGAGCGCTATCGCAAGATGAGCCGCCTCGCCGTCCGCAACATCGATGGGTACAACGCCCGCGTCCGCGAGGCTTCGGCGAAGGGCGAGATCATCACCCGCAACGTTCAGGTGGGGTTCGATCGCGAGACCGGGGAGGCCCTGTTCGAGGAACAGGAGATGGACCTCACCGCGCTGCCCTATATCGTCGTCATCGTGGATGAGATGGCCGACCTGATGATGGTGGCGGGCAAGGAGATCGAGGGCGCCATCCAGCGCCTCGCCCAGATGGCGCGGGCCGCCGGCATTCATCTGGTGATGGCGACGCAACGCCCCTCAGTCGATGTCATCACCGGCACCATCAAGGCCAATTTCCCCACCCGCATCTCCTTCCAGGTGACCAGCAAGATCGACAGCCGCACCATTCTCGGCGAGATGGGTGCGGAGACGCTGCTGGGGCAGGGCGACATGCTGTTCATGGCGGGCGGCGGGCGCATCAGCCGCGTCCACGGCCCGTTCGTCTCGGACGGCGAGGTGGAGAAGGTCGTCGCCTTCCTCAAGGCACAGGGCGGACCGGACTATATCGACGAGGTGGTGCTGGACGAGGATGCCGTGGCCGAGGACGATGACGAGGCGGTGTTTGACCGATCCGGCATCGCCGACGCCGGCGGCGACCTCTACGAGCAGGCGGTAGCCATCGTGATGCGCGACCGCAAGGCCTCCACCTCCTACATCCAGCGCCGCTTGCAGGTGGGCTACAACAAGGCCGCGAGCCTGATGGAGCGCATGGAGAACGAGGGCATCGTCGGCCCGGCCAACCACGCCGGCAAGCGGGAGATCCTGACCTTTTCCCGTCCGGGGTGAGGGCGATCCCCGCCCTTGCCTCCGGCGCGCCCTCGGCTACCTTGTCCCGATGATCCGGGCCAACCGGACGCGCGGTCGGGGCGCGGGATCGGGAGACGTTCAGTGGTGCAACCCTTCAGCGTGGTCCAGGGAGGCCGCATGGCTCAGGCATGCGCGGTCGGGCTGCGCGACATCTCCATCGCTTTTCCCGGCGCCAGCCGTGCGGCTTCACCCTTCGTCGCTGTACAGGGCGTCAATCTCGAGGTGGCGGACGGCGAGTTTGTCGCCATCGTCGGCCCCACCGGCTGCGGCAAGTCCACCCTTCTCAACGCGACGGCCGGTCTGCTGAAGCCGGCATCCGGGACGGTGACGATCCACGGTACGCCGCTCTCCGGCCTCAACCGCGCGGCCGGGTATCTCTTCCAGGCCGAGGCCCTGTTTCCGTGGAAGACGGCGCTCGACAATGTGGCCATCGGCCTCGAGGTTGCAGGTACCCAGACGGAGGAAGCGCGCAGCCGCGCCCGCAATTGGCTGGCCCGCGTGGGCCTGGCCGCCTTCGCCGATCGTTATCCCCACCAATTGTCCGGCGGGCAAAGAAAGCGTGTCGGCCTCGCCCAGGTGCTGATCCGCGACCCCAAGATCCTGCTCATGGACGAGCCGTTCGGCCCGCTCGACGCCCAGACCCGCCAGATCATGGGCAACCTCCTGCTCGACCTATGGAGCCAGGACCGTAAGGCGGTGATGTTCGTGACCCACGACCTGGAGGAGGCGATTTCGCTGGCAGACCGGGTGGTTATCATGGGTGCGGGGCCGGCCTCGCGCATCATCGGCCAGTGGCGGGTGCCCATTGCCCGCCCGCGCGACATCGACGTGCGGCTGGAGCCCGCCTTCCACCACCTTCACCGCGAGATCTGGGCGGCACTGAAGGACGAGGTGGTGAAGGGTTATCGCCAGTCCGAGGTCGCGAGCTGAACCATGCGCAACCGTTTCACGCTGTTCACTTTGCAGGTGCTGGTGGCGGTGGTGCTGATCGCCATCTGGCATTTCGGCTCCACCGTGAAGGTTTCGATCGCGGCGCTCTCGCCGAAGCCCTTCTATCCGCTCGACCCCTTCTTCTTCTCGACGCCCTTGGCGGTTTTTGAGAGGACCTTCAAGGACTTCTACACCGGGGTGATCTGGTATCACCTCGGCATCACGCTGCTTGAGACCATGCTCGCCTTCGCCATCGGCGCGTTGGGCGGCGTGCTGGTGGGCTTCTGGTTCGCGCGCAAGGCCATGATCGCGGCGGTCTTCGATCCCTATGTGAAGATGGCCAATGCTTTGCCGCGCGTGGTGCTGGCGCCCATCTTCGCCTTGTGGCTGGGGCTCGGCATCTGGTCCAAGGTGGCGCTGGGTGTCACGCTGGTGTTCTTCATCGTTTTCTTCAATGTCTATCAGGGTGTTAAGGAAGTCAGCCCGACGCTGCTCGCCAACGCCCGGATGCTGGGCATGAGCGAGCGCCAGCTGATGCGGAACGTGTTCTGGCCCTCGGCGCTGACCTGGATGTTCTCCTCGCTCCATACCGCCGTTGGCTTTGCGCTGGTGGGGGCGGTAGTGGGGGAATATCTCGGTTCGGCGGCTGGGCTGGGCTATCGCATCCACCAAGCGGAGGGGGTGTTCGATGTCACCGGGGTGTTCTCGGGCATGCTGGTGCTGTCCATCTTCGTCATCATCATCGACACGGTGGTGAGCGCCATCGAGAACCGCCTGCTCGTCTGGCGCCCTGCGCCGGCGACGCAGGCGTAAAGAAAAACGGGAGGAAAATCATGAAGATGCTCAAGCTCGCGGTGGCCGCGCTCGCGCTCGCCCTGGCCGTGCCGGCCAGCGCCCAGCCGGCGGCGAAGGCAGAGAAGCCGAAGCTTACGCTGGGAGTCGGCGGCAAGCCGCTGCTGTATTATCTGCCGCTGACCATCGCCGAGCGGAAGGGCTTCTTCAAGGACGAGGGGCTGGATGTCGCCATCAATGATTTCGGCGGCGGAGCCAAGTCTTTGCAAGCACTTATCGGCGGCTCCATCGATGTGGTGACGGGCGCCTACGAGCACACCATCCGCATGCAGGCCAAGGGCCAGGACATTGTTTCCGTTATCGAATTGGGCCGCTTCCCGGGGATCGTCCTGGTGGCGCGGAAGGATCGGCCGATCAAGTCAGTGAAAGATCTGAAAGGCGCGAAGATCGGCGTGACGGCGCCGGGATCTTCGACGAATTTCTTCGTCAATTTCCTGATGGCGAAAGATGGCCTGAAGCCGGATGACGCTTCCTACGTAGGTGTCGGCGGTGGAGCCTCTGCCGTGGCGCAGATGAAGCGTGGCGAGATCGATGCCATGTCCAATCTCGACCCCGTGATTACAAAGCTGGAAGACGACGGAGACGTCATTGTTCTCGCCGACAGCCGCACAGAAGCTGGAAACGACAAGATCTTCGGCGGCGAGAATCCTGCGGCCGTCCTCTACATGAAGCGCGACTTCGTGGAGCAGAATCCGGTCACCACGCAGAAGCTGGTGAACGCATTCTACAAGGCTCTTCAATGGCTTAAGACGGCGACCCCCGAGGATGTGGCGGCGGTGGTGCCGGAGGAATATCTGCTCGGGGACAAGACCTTGTACCTGAACGCGGTCAAGAACTCGCTGCCGATCTATTCGCGCACCGGCCTGATCCCCGAAGCGGGCATGAAGAATGCCCTCAACATGTTGGTGGAGTTCGATTCCGAGCTGAAGGCGGCCAAGATCGACCTCGCCAAGACCTTCGACGGCACCTTCGTGGCGAAGGCCGCGGCGGGCAAGTGATCCGGCCCGGTTAGGGTGACTTTCACCACGTTGCCGGGGGGCATTCACCCCCGGTATCGGTGGGGTTCGGCAGAGGTTCGGGACCAGGTTCGGTGGCGACGGGCGAAAATCTTCCCCGCCGCCCTTGAACCGCCGTGATTGATCCCTATCTTCCCATCAACCCCAGCCGATGGATGCGGCGCGCTTCGAGCGCAGACGCTTCCGGGAGACGGACGGATGTACTCCGATCCCGATCGAGCACCTCGCAGCTGAGCAGCTCCCATCACGAGCAGTTCGTTTCCGAGCAGATCGCACCACGGCACGGGGTGTTCGTTCCTCCGCGTTCCATTCTGATGGGATAGCGGAGGGGCGAGCCGAGCGGACAAGTTCGTCGACGGCCTCTTCTTCGTTTCCTTCGGGCCGCGACGCAAAAGCCTTCCCCAAGCACGAACCTGTCCTGAACTGCGTCCCGTTGCGCCGCGACGTTTATCTGTCGCGTGTCGCCGGGACGATCGGCGCCTTTCGGGACACTCCCGGAAAGCGTTTCTACAGGAGGCCTCCATGGCCACGGGTACTGTCAAGTTTTTCAACGCCCAGAAGGGCTTCGGCTTCATCGTGCAGGATGAGGGCGGCCCCGACGTGTTCGTCCACATCTCCGACGTGGAGCGTTCCGGCATGTACGGCCTGAACGACGGCCAGAAGGTCTCGTTCGATGTCGTCCCGGACAACCGCGGGAAGAGCAAGGCTGCGAACCTCGCCGCCCTCTGACGCATCACGGCGTTGACATGAAAAGGCCCGGTCGTCGCGAGACGGCCGGGCCTTTTTCATGCCGGGTGCGGGAAATCACTTGAGGACGTAGACCGTCGCGCCCACGCGCACGCGGTTGTAGAGGTCCACCACGTCGTCATTGGTCATGCGGAAGCAGCCCGACGACACCGCCTGCCCGATGGTCTCCGGCTCGTTGGAGCCGTGGATGCGGTAGAGGCTGGAGCCGAGATACATGGCGCGGGCGCCGAGCGGGTTGTCGATGCCGCCGGGCATGTAGCGCGGCAGATCGGGGCGGCGCTTCAGCATCTGGGAGGGGGGCGTCCAGGAGGGCCATTCCTTCTTCGCGCTCACCGTCTTGACGCCGGACCAGCGGAAGCCGTCGCGACCGACGCCGATGCCGTAGCGGATGGCCTGGCCCCGCGACGTCACGTAATAAAGGCGGCGCTCGGACGTGATGATGACGATGTTGCCCGGGGCATATTTCGGGTCGATGGAGACCATCTGCCGGCCGATGGGCGAGGTGCTGCCCACGACGCCGACATTGCCGCCGCCGAAGAACTTGTTGAAATTGAAGATGTCATAGCGATCGTCGGCCTTGGCCGAGCCCGTCGCCACCAGCGCGGCGATGCCTGCGAAAACAAGCGATTTCAGCTTCATCATGGCTCTGCGTCTCGGATGGACCGGAGCGCGAACGACCATCGAGCACGCCCGGACACGTCGGCAACACCGCTTTGTCGCCACAAAACGGACAAGACTGCAACCGCTTTGTGGCGCGCGGGTTCCCGGCCCACGGGAGTGTGAAGCTTTTCTCCGGTTGTCGCGCGGCCCAGTCCTAACGCCTTGACGCAGCGGCAGCAAAGGTCGCAAGCGTGGCGTTGAAGCGGTCCGCGGCCTCGATGAAGGGGGCGTGGCCGACGCCCGCATAGAGGTCCAGCCGGGCGCCGGGAATGGTTGCGGCGATATGCTCCGCCATGGCCGGGGCGACCCCCTCGTCCAGCGCGCCCTGCGCCCCCAGCACCGGCACGTCGCGGCCCTTCAGCAGCGCCTCGTAATCCGCCGTGCGGCCGAACAAGGCGGAGCGCACCTCCGGCGGCACCATCATGTTCACCGCCAGCAATTGCTCGAACAGCGGCTGGGGGATGGGGGCGGCGAAGCAGCGGCGCAGGAAGGTGCGGGTGGCGGCGATGTTCTCCTCCACGTCCGTGCTGCACATGAGGCGCATCAGCCGGTTGCAGGTGCCGTAGAAGCGGCGCTCGTTGGCGGTCACCGCATCCACGAAGACGATGCCGCCGATGCCGGCCGCGCCGTGGATCGCCAGATAGTCGCCGATGATGCGCCCGGCATAGGACCAGCCCACCAGAACCGGCCGCTCCAGCCCCCAGCCCCGGATCACCGCGTCAAGCTCCCCCGCCCACCCCTCGGCAGACTGGTAGGCGGCGGGATCGGTCGGCCGGTCGGAGGCGCCATGGCCGCGGAAATCGTAGGTGACGAGCCGGCAGCCGGCCAGCGCCGGGCTGGATGTCTGCCGGCTCCAGCACAGGCCGGATTGGGAAAAGCCATGGATGAACACCACCGGCGCGCCATCGGCCGGCCCGAAGGCAGCGCTGGCGATGCCGACGCCATCCGGCGTGAGGATGCGGCGGACCGCGCGGTCGGCGGAGGCGGGAGCGGTCATGGTCGGGTTCCGGGGTGGCGGGGCGTAAGCGGCTTTAGCATCGCGAGGGCGTGCGCTTAAGGGGGGGGGCGTGCGGAGCAAAGGCCGGCTAGGCCCTTTCTCCGAGCCGTCATGCCCCGGCTCGTCCGGGGCATCCACGCCAAAGTTTGCTCGGTGTTTCGATGCGCGAGAGCCGGCCCGGCCAAACCGTGGATCCCCCGGACGAGCCGGGGGATGACGGCGCAAAACGGCGGCGGCGCCCGCTCCCATCCTTAAAGGGGCCGTCATGCCCGACCTTGTGCCGGGAGCCCATCCCCCGCCTTTGGGGCGCCATGGGGCGGTGCTATAGATCAGCCCGCACAGCACAGCTCGAATCGAAGCCATCATCGCAAAGAGAGGCGACGGAATGCGCACCTCATCCGTGACACGCACCGCCCACCGCCGGACGGTTCTTTCCGCTTTGTCCGCCGTCGCCCTCGTGCCTGCGCTGCTGGCGCCCACGGTGGCCGACGCCGCCACCGAGCGCTTCATGGTGCTGGGGCTGCCCTTCTTCAAGCCGTACCGCGTGGCCATCGCCACGCTCGACGTGGATGGCGCCGGCAAGGTCACCGGCTCGGTGGCGCCGCCGGCCGGCGATGCGCGCCCGCCGCTGCCGGTATCCGGCTCGCTGGCCGGCGGGGCGCTGAAGCTCACCATCGGCCAGGGAGACGAGAGCTATGCCCTCGCCTTCACCGAGAACCAGCGCGGCCTGCAC
>JAEWBL010000589.1 GCA_023391175.1 Pseudomonadota bacterium | reverse complement strand
CCGGCCCCGCCCGCCGGCCCGCCAATCGCCCGACAGGAGGCGCAAGATGACCTACGTCTTCCAGTTCGGAGACGTCTTCAACGCCTGGCCCGAGCTGCTGCTCGGCGCGTGGCTGACGATCCGCCTTTCCGGCCTTGCCATGATCCTCGGCCTTCTGGTGGCGGTGATCTGCGCACTGGGCAAGACACAGGGGCCGCGCCCGATCCGCTGGCTGGTGGATGTGTATGTGGAGGTGATCCGCAACACGCCGTTCCTGGTGCAGATCTTCATCATCTTCTTCGGCCTGCCGCGTGCCGGGGTGCGGCTCGATGCCAACGAGGCGGCGCTCCTCGCCATGGTCATCAACGCCGGCGCCTATTGCACCGAGATCGTGCGCGCGGGCATCGAGACCATCCACCGGGGCCAGATCGAGGCCGGGCTGGCGCTTGGCCTCAAGCGTCTGCAGATCTTCCTTTATGTGGTGCTGTTCCCGGCGCTGAAGGCGATCTACCCGTCCCTCACCAGCCAGTTTATCCTTTTGATGCTGACCTCCTCCGTCGTCTCCGCCATCTCGGCAGAGGAACTGACGGCGGTGGCGAACAACCTGCAATCGCAGACCTTCCGTTCGTTCGAGATCTACATCGTGGTGACGGGCATGTATTTCGCCATGTCGCTGATGTTCGCCGGCGCATTCGCGCTCATCTATCGCGCGGTGTTCGCGCGCACCGACGCCGCGCGTTGAGGAGGGGAGCGACATGATCCGCCAGTTCACCTCCGCCGAATTCCTCTTCCTCATCTCCGCCGTGCGCTGGACGCTGCTGCTCTCGGCCATCGCCTTCGCGGGCGGTGCGGCGCTGGGACTGCTGGTGGCCCTCGCACGGACCGCACCGTGGCAGTGGCTGCGGGCGACGGCGGGAGCCTACATCCTGGTCTTTCAGGGCACGCCGCTGCTGATGCAGCTCTTCCTCGTGTTCTTCGGCGCCACCATGGTGGGCGCCTCGGTGGACCCGCTCGCCGCCGCCGCGCTCGGCCTCACGCTGAACGCCGCCGCCTTCCTCGGCGAGATCTGGCGGGGCTGCATCCAGGCCATCCCGAAGGGCCAGTGGGAGGCCTCCACGGCGCTGGGCCTGCATTACGTGACGCGGATGCGCGAGATCATCCTGCCGCAGGCCGCCAAGATCGCGGTGGCGCCCACGGTCGGCTTTCTGGTGATGCTGGTGAAGAGCACGTCGCTCGCCTCCATCATCGGCTTCGTGGAGCTGACCCGCGCCGGGCAGATCGTGAACAATGCGACCTTCCGGCCGTTCCTGGTGTTCGGCATCGTGGCGGCGATCTACTTCGCCCTGTGCTGGCCGCTCTCGCTCTACGCCCGCCACCTCGAAAAGCGTTTCGGCACCGTGTCCCGGTGACGGTTCAAGGATTGACCCTCAAGACAAAGGCCGCCCCGGAGGCGGCGCAGACGGAGGAAGAGACGATGACTTTCGGCACCATTCTGAAGAGCGCGCGCGGCGCCGTCGCGGCGCTGGGCCTCGCGGCGCTGGCCGCCACCGGCCTCTCCCACGGCGCTTCGGCACAGAGCATCGACGACATCCTGTCGAAGAAGAAGCTCACCGTCGGCATGCTGGTGGACGTCGCCCCCTTCGGCCTGCTCGACACCCAGGGCAAGCCGGAAGGCTATGATGCCGACGTCGCCCGCCTTATGGGCAAGTATCTCGGCGTAGAGGTGGAGCAGGTGCCGGTGACCGGGCCGAACCGCATCCCGTACCTGCTCACCAACAAGGTGGACGTGCTCATCGCGGTGTTCGGCATCACCCCCGAGCGCGCCAAGCAGGTGATGTTCTCCATCCCTTATTCCACCATCGAGATCCAGCTGATCGGCCCCAAGAAGACCGAGATCAAGAGCCTCGACCAGACCGTGGGCAAGAAGATCGCCGTGGCCCGTGCCTCCACGCAGGACACCGCGCTGACCGCCGCCGTGCCGAAGGGCGCCACCATCATGCGTTTCGACGACGACGCCACGGCCGTGCAGGCCTTCCTCTCCGGACAGGTGGACCTGCTCGGCGCCAACAACCTCATCGGCGCCAACATCGCCCAGGCCAACCCGGACATGGGCATCGAGAAGAAGATCACCCTGCGCAGCCAGTACAACGGCATCACCGTGCGCCGCGGCTCCGCCGACTTCCTGCAGTGGATCAACACCTTCCTCTATTTCGTGAAGAACAATGGCGAACTCGACGCCATCAACCAGAAGTGGTTCAAGGAGCCGCTGCCCACCATGCCGACGTTCTGAGCGGCTGACGCCACCGGTTTTCCCGCCGTAACAACCGTCATCCCCCGGCTCGTCCGGGGGATCCACGGGATGGCCGGGCGGCTTGCAGAAGTTCGGCCACCCGACAGGCGGCACCGTGGATGCCCCGGACAAGCCGGGGCATGACAGCACATGTAAGACCGGCGTCCGACGCGGACATCGACAGACACGAGAAGGGCCTAGCCATGCTCACTCCCGCACCCAGCGACAGCACGCCCGCCGGCGACGCGCGCCCGGTCATGATCCGCATGGCGGGCGTCGAGAAATACTACGGCACCTACCACGCCCTGAAGGCTGTGAACCTCGACGTGCGCTCGGGCGAGCGCATCGTGATCTGCGGGCCGTCGGGCTCCGGCAAGTCCACGCTCATCCGCTGCATCAACGCGCTGGAGCATCACCAGGGCGGCGAGATCGTGGTGGATGGCACCGAGGTCGGCAAATCCTCGCGCGGGCTCGACAAGGTGCGCGCCGAGGTGGGCATGGTGTTCCAGAGCTTCAATCTGTTCCCCCACCTCACCGTGCTGCAGAACTGCACGCTGGCGCCCCGCAAGGTGCGCGGCCTCGCGCCCAAGGAGGCCGAGGCCATCGCCATGAAATATCTGGAGCGCGTGCGCATTCCCGAGCAGGCGAACAAGTATCCCGGCCAGCTCTCCGGCGGCCAGCAGCAGCGCGTGGCCATCGCCCGCGCGCTGTGCATGACGCCCAAGGTGATGCTGTTCGACGAGCCCACCTCCGCCCTCGACCCCGAGATGGTGAAGGAGGTGCTCGACACCATGGTGTCCCTCGCCATGGAGGGCATGACCATGATCTGCGTGACCCACGAGATGGGCTTCGCGCGGCAGGTGGCCGACCGGGTGATCTTCATGGACAAGGGCGAGATCGTGGAGGAGGGGCCGCCCGCCACCTTCTTCGCCAACCCGAAGAGCGAGCGCACGCGCACCTTCCTCGGCCAGATCCTGCACCACTGACGCCCCGTGACACCCGCGAAGATGACGCCCGCGCTCATCACCTGTGACTGGGGCACATCCTCGCTCCGCGCCTATCTCATGGCGGCGGACGGCGAGGTGCTCGCCAGCCGGGCGAGCGGGCAGGGCATCATGGCGCTCGGTGGCGCGGGCTTTCCCGAGGTGCTGGCGGCCATCGCCGGCGACTGGGCGCGCGAGCATGGCCCGCTGCCGGTTCTGCTCTCCGGCATGGTGGGAAGCCGGCAAGGCTGGGTGGAGGCGCCCTATGCCCGCTGCCCCGCCGGCCTTCCCGATCTTGCCGCAGCCCTCGCGGAGGTGCCGCCCCAGCCCGGCTTCGGCCGCATCGCCATCGTGCCCGGCGTGCTGAAGGACGACGACAAGGCGCCCGACGTGATCCGCGGCGAGGAGGTGGAGGTGCTCGGCGCCCTTGCGCGCCTCGGCCTTGCGGACGGGCTGTTCGTGCTGCCGGGCACCCATTCCAAATGGGTGCGGGTCGAAGCGGGCCGCATCGCCACCTTCGCCACCTACATGACGGGCGAGGTCTTCGCCGCGCTCAAGGGGCACACCATCCTCGGCCGGATGATGGAGGAGGGGGCCGTTTCCGCCGAGGGCTTCCGCCGGGGTGTGGCAGCAGCGGCGGAACTCGAAGGACCGGGCGCGCTGCTCGGCCGGTTGTTCTCGCTGCGCGCGCTGGGCCTCACCGGGCGGCTCGACGGGGCGGACAGTGCGGACATGCTCTCCGGCCTCATCATCGGCGCCGAACTGCGCGATGCCTCGGCCGGCGAGCCGTTCACGCTGGTGGCCAACCCGGCGCTGGCCGCGCGCTATGCCGAGGCCGCGACCCAGCTCGGCCTGCCCCACGCCCGCGCGCCGGAAGGCTGCGGCCCGGCCGGACAGCATGCGGTGGCGAAAGCCGCCGGCTTCATCTGATTTCAGGAGTGCGACCGATGCCCACCTTCAAGGACGCCCTTGCCGCCTGCCCCCTCGTCGCCATCCTGCGCGGCCTGAAGCCGGAGGAGGCCCTGGACATCGGCGCGGCGCTGGTGGGGGCGGGCTTCACCATCATCGAGGTGCCGCTCAATTCGCCCCAGCCGCTGGACTCCATCCGCATCCTCGCCGACGCCTTCGGCGACCGCGCGCTGATCGGCGCCGGTACGGTGCTGACGCGGGAGGATGTGGACGCGGTGAAGGCGGCGGGTGGCCGGCTCATCGTGATGCCCCACGCGGATCTCGCCGTGATCCGCGCCGCCAAGGCCGCCGGCCTCGTCTGCACGCCGGGCGTCGCCACCCCCACCGAAGCCTTCGCCGCCCGCGCCGCTGGAGCCGACGCCCTGAAGCTGTTCCCGGCCGAGGGCATCCCGCCCCACCTCGTGAAGGCGTGGCGCGCGGTGCTCACCGACATCCCGCTCCTGCCCGTGGGCGGCATCGACACCACCAACATGGCCGCCTACCGCGCCGCCGGCGCGGAAGGCTTCGGCATCGGCTCGGCTTTGTTCAAGCCGGGCAAGGCGGTGGAAGCCATCACTGCCGACGCCCACGCGCTGGTGGCGGTGGGGCGTGAGGTCTTCGGCCGCTAAATCCCCGCCGTCCGGCGCAGGGTGTCCGCACGCTCGCGCCGGGCGCGTTCCTCGTCGATGGTGCGGATGGTCTGCTGCACGAAGGCGAGATGATCGTCCGAGGCGCGGCGGGCGGCATCTGCGTCACCGGCGGCGATGGCGTCCATCAGCGCCTGATGCTGTGCGCACAGCCGCTCATAGGTGCGCGGCACGATGTAGAGCTTGTCGAGGCTTTCGGAGATGCTGCTCTGGAGCAGTCCGAACATGCTCGACATGACCGAGCGCAGCACCGCATTGTGCGAGGCATCGGCGATGGCGAGGTGGAAGGCGGCGTCGGCGCGGGCCTCGGCCACCGCCTCGCCCTTCTCGTGATAGGCCGCAAGCTTGTCCAGGCAGCGCCGGATGGCGTCGAGATCGTCCGGCGTCGCCCGGAGCGCGGCATGGTAGGCGGCCTGCCCCTCCAGCCCCCGGCGCACCTCCAGAACGTCCTGGCCGAAGCCGGGATTGCCCGCGACCACCGAGGCCAAGGGATCGGGGATGGTGGTGGTCCGTCGAGGCAGGGTCGGCTGGGTGATGATGTTGCCGCCCCTGCGGAGGGTGATGCGCCCCCGCGCGCCAAGACGCATCAGCGCTTCGCGCAGGGTGTTGCGCGAGGCCCCCAGCATTTCGGAAAGGGCACGTTCGGAGGGAAGCCGGTCGCCCACGGCAAGGCCGCGGTCCTCGATCAGCGCCTCGATCGCCAGCTCGATCCGGTCGGCCACGCGCTGCGCTGAGGAGGGTGAGGGGGGCGACGCCATGGGTGAGTTGCCTGCCTTGGTCCGATCAGATGACGCGGGGCGCGCCGGACCCGCCGGCTCGCCCCAACGCCACTATGTCTTTCCGGCACAGGAACTTCCAGCCCGCGCGTTCATCCCGGACCCAAGGCTTGGGGATGATGGTTGGACCAAACTGTGAGGCGGCTTCGCCTCAGGGGATCATCCACGGTGTCAGGTAAGCCTGAATAGTGGTCATGATGCCGACGATGGCCGCAAGCGCGAGGCTGTGCTTGACGGTGAAGCGGAACAGGTCCGACTCCCGGCCGATGAGGCCCGCCGCCGCGCAGGCGATGGCGATGGACTGGGGCGAGATCATCTTGCCGGTGACGCCGCCGGTGGTGTTGACCGCCACGAGGAGGACGTCGCTGACCCCGATCTGGTGCGCGGTGGTGGCCTGCAGCGAGGCGAACAGCGCGTTGGCCGAGGTGTCGGAGCCGGTCAGGAACACGCCGAGCCAGCCGAGGAAGGGCGAGAAGAAGGTGAAGCTCGGTCCGGTCTCCGACAGCGCGAGGCCGAGGGTGGAGGAGAGGCCCGAGTAGTTGGCGATGAAGGCGAAGGCCAGCACCATGCCGATGGAGTAGATCGGGATCAGCAGGCCCTTGATGGTCGAGAAAAAGGTCGAGACCGCCCGCGACGGCTTCATGCCGAGGAACACGACCGAGACGATGGCGGCAAGGAAGATCGCCGTGCCCGTGGCCGAGAGCCAGTCGAACTTGTAGTCAGCGGCAAAGGGCTTCGCGCTGGCGACGATGGGCGGCAGCTTCACGACCATGTTGTGCAGGAACGGCACGCTCACATGGGCCACCATGTCGGCCAGGGCGCCGCCCGGCGCGAACAGGGCCTTGAAGGGCGGGATGCTCCAGATGGTCACGAATACGGTGAGGATGAGGAACGGCGACCAGGCGCGGACGATCTGGCCGGCAGTGTAGGTCACGCCGGGCTCGATGGCGGCGGGCGCCGGGGCGGCGTCGTGGTCCATCAATCCCGCCTTTTTCGCCTCGGTCTCGAAGCGGAAGATGCGGCGGGGCTGCCAGAAGCGCAGGAACAGCGGCAGGGTGATGAGGGTGGCGAGCGCGGCGGTGATGTCGGGCAACTCCGGGCCGACGAAATTGGCGGTCAGGAACTGCACGGTGGCGAAGGAGCCGCCGGCGACGAGGATCGCGGGCCACGTCTCGCGCACGCCGCGCGTGCCATCCATGATGAGGATGAGCCAGAAGGGCACCAGCACCGAGAGGAAGGGAAGCTGGCGCCCGGCCATCTGGCCGATATGGAAGGGATCGAGCCCCGTGACCTGCCCGGCGACGATGATCGGGATGCCCATGGCGCCGAAGGCGACCGGCGCGGTGTTGGCGATCAGGCAAAGGCCGGCGGCGTAGAGCGGCTTGAACCCGAGGCCCACGAGCAGCGCGGCGGTGATGGCCACGGGCGCCCCGAAGCCGGCCGCGCCCTCGAGAAAGGCGCCGAATGCGAAGCCCACCAGGAGCAATTGCAGGCGCTGGTCTTCCGTCACGGAGAGGATGGAGCGGCGGATGATCTCGAACTGGCCTGTCTCAACGGAAATCTTGTAGAGAAAGACCGCGCCGATGATGATCCAGGCGATCGGCCACAGTCCATAGAAGAAACCGTAGACGCCAGCAGCAAGCGCCATCTGTACCGGCATGCCGTAAAGCAGGATGGCAACGCCGAGCGCAAGAAGAACCGTGATGGTCCCGGCCACATAGCCTTTCAGCTTGAGCCGGGTGAGCGCGACGAAAAAGAAGATGATCGGGATGGCGGCGCCGAGGCTCGACAGCCACATGTTCCCCATCGGGTTATAAATCTGGTTCCAGACCCCCACGTTACCCTCCAATTGTTATTTGGTACTACCAAAAAAGTACGCATTGTTAATTTGGTACTGCCTAATGCGCGTGTCGATGTCAAACGAAATCGTGCGAGACATTTTGGTCCAACCAAATTAGCTCGCTTCAAGGGGTTCCGGGTAAGGCGGGCGATTCGGCTCCGGCGGGCTCGCGCCCGTGCGGGGGCAGCGCGAGGGGCAGGCTGTGCGCTGCGCCGCTGCGGTCTGGTCTCAGGTGAAAAAAAAACGGCTTCACTCCCTGGCCCTTGGCCGACCCACGGTCCGATAGGCAGAGCGAGTCGAAGCGATGGAAGAAGCGCACGCGGTAGCGACAGCCGAGGCGGCAACGCCGGCGCCGTCCCTCGCGGAGGACCAGACCCAGATCACCTGCTCCCGCACCTTCGCCACGTGGCTGCGGCAGCACAGGGTCAGCCTCGCCTTCTCCTCCTACCAGAGCGGGCAGCTCTTCCTGGTCGGCCAGTTCGGCAACGACAACCTCTCGTTCCACCAGCGCAATTTCGTGCGGGCCATGGGCCTCGCTCCGCGCGGTAACGAGCTTTATCTCGCCTCGCTGAACCAGATCTGGCGCTTCGCCAACGTGCTCCGCCCCGATGAGCGGGCGAACGGGCATTTCGACCGCCTCTACGTGCCGCGCACCGCTTATGTCACCGGCGACGTTGACGCCCACGAGATCGCGGTGGAGGCGAGCGGCCGCATCGTCTTCGTGAACACCAAGTTCAGCTGCCTCGCCAAGGTCAGCAGCACGCACTCCTTCAAGCCGGTGTGGAAGCCGAAGTTCATCTCCCGGCTCGCCGCCGAGGATCGTTGCCACCTCAACGGTCTCGCCCTGGAGGACGGGCGGGTGCGCTACGTGACGGCGGCTCCCAGTCCGGCGGCGCCGGCGGCAACGGCGGCACCATCAACATCAACAACACCGGGGCGCTGACCTCGGCCGGGACGGGTGCCGGCATCTCGGCGATTTCGGTGGGCGGCGTCGGCGGCATCGGCGGATACACCTACGGCACCTCCTCCGGCCCGAGCGGCGCCGGCGGCACCGGCGGCTACGCCAAAATCTACGCCAAGGGCGCCATCACCGTGTCCGGCAATGCGAGCCCGGGCATCTATGTGAAGACATCGGGCGGCAACGGCGGCACCGGCGGGAATTCCAACGGCGCGAACCTCGTCAATCACGGCGCCATCGTCACCAGCGGCAGCAATTCCTCGGGGATCTCTATCAACAGCATGGGCGGCGCCGGCGGCACGGTCGGCTATACCGGCGATTCCAAGCCCAACGCGGGCGGGAGCGGCGGCAACGGCGGGACTGTCTCGGTCAAGCAGTATGGCAATATCAGCGTCACCGGAAACGGTTCGAGCGGCATCTCCGTGCGCACGACGGGCGGCGTGGGCGGGCAGGGCTCGTACCATTCTATTCATGAGGGCGGGAACGGCGGTACAGGCGGCAACGGCGGCAACATCTCCATCACCACCTCCTCGGGGGTGGCGATCCAGACCAACGGCTCGCGTGCGGCCGGCATTTATGCCAACGCCAATGGCGGCATCGGCGGGCCGGCCGGCTTCGCCTATGGCGAGCTTTCGGCGGGCGGCGCGGGCATCTAGGTCTCAGGCGCCTACAGCAACGGCATCGCCATTCTCGCTGCCGGCGGCAATTCCGGCATCGCCATGGAAAGCGCGGAAGGCGACCGCTACGCCGCGGGCAATGGCAGCAACGGCGGCAATGTGGTGATCCACGCCTCCGGCGACATCACCGCAACCGGGGCGGGGGCCATGGGCATCCTCGTCAACAGCTCCGGCGGCTCGGTGAATACCGCGAGCTATTACAGCGTGCTGCACACGGCCGGCAATGCCGGGACCATCACCCTCGTCAGCACCGGCAACGTGTCGGTCACGGCGGCCAATGCGGGGCCGGCCATCTATCTGAAGGCCATGGGCGGAGATGCCTGCCTGACCAGCATCTGCGGACCCAACGCGGGCGGCAACGGCGCCAACGTCACGGCCACCATCGGCGGCAGCGTGACCACCAGCAGAGCCCCAACCCGCTGCTCGGCACCAAATAGGTGGCGCCGGCGATCCTCATCAACGCCAGCGGCGGCAACGCCGGCTACGGCCATCTCTATGGGGGCAGCGGGCAGACCGTCGGCAGCGCCGGCAACGCGGGCAACATTTCCCTCACCCTCCAGCCCCAGTCCGCGGCGGCGCCATCGATCCAGATCAGCAGCGTGGGGGCCAATTCGCCGGCCGTGGCGCTCATCGCCAACGGCGGCAGCGGCGGTGGCGGCGGCTTCACCGACAACGGGTCGTTCATCAACCACTGGAGCGATGCCAGCGGGGGCGGCAACGCCGGGAATGTGAGCTTCACCACCTATTCGGCCCAGGGCGGCCAGCCCATCATCATCAGCACATCGGGCGATCATTCCGGCGGCATCCTCGCCCAGAGCATCGGCGGGCAGGGCGGATACGGCGGCTACCACAGGGCGGAGAATGGAGATTTTGGCGTCGGCAATGGCGGCAATGGCGGCGCGGCCGGCATCGTCACCATCAAGACCAATGCCAACATCTCCACGGCAGGCAACTACGCGGTCGGCATCCGGGCGATCTCGTCGGGTGGCAACGGCGGCCAGAGCGGCATCACATCCGGAGATACGTCGGGGAACGGCGGCACCGGACTGACGACGGGCTTCGCGGTGGAGGGGGTCAGCGGCGGCACGATCACCACCAAGGGCGCCTATTCCTCCGGCATCTACGCGACAAGCATCGGCGGCACGGGTGCAAACGGGGTGGAAAGCAGCCAGGCCGGCAAAGGCGCCCCGAGCGGCCAGGTGAGCGTGCAGAACACCGGCGCGATCGTCACCTCCGGCGACGAGAGCCACGGCATCTTCGCCAGCTCCTTCGGTGGCGGCGGCGGCGCCGGGGGATCCACCGATACGAACGGCGCGATCTTCATCTTCGCCCAAGGCGGGCAGGGCGCCAACGGCGCGAAGGGCGGTTACACCTGAATCACCAATAACGGCACCATCACCACCTCGGGCGACTCGAGCAACGGCATCTTCGCCTTCAGCGAGGGCGGCGGCCTCGGCGGCAGCGTCCGCAGCACGAACGTCGGCGGCTTCAGCGTTCCGGCCGTGACCATCGATCTCGGTGGAAGCGGCGGCACCGGCGGCACCGGCGGCGACCTGACCATCAACAACACCGCCGGTGGCACCATCAGCACCTCCGGCCGCGACTCGGCCGCCATCCGCGCGCTTTCCGTGGGCGCGAACGGCGGCGCCGGCGGGCAGTCCAACAGCAGCACCTATTCGGCCGGTTTCGGCCCGGACCAGCCGCAGGTCTATTTCACCATGAGCATCGCCGGAAACGGCGGGGGCGGCGGCGACGGCGGCACCGTGAACGTGACCAACACCGGCATGCTGACGACGACCGGCGACCAATCCCCCGGTATCCAGATCACCAGCGTCGGTGGCGGCGGCGAGGCCGGCAACGCCCAGACCATGACGCTGGCGGCAGGCCTGTCGAAGAGTGTCAGCATCGGCGTGGCGGCCGGCGGCGCCGACGGCAATGGCGGCAATGTCTACGCCTACAACAACACGACGAGCGCCACGATCACGACCTCGGGCTTTGCCTCCCACGGCATCCTCGCCCAGTCCATCGGCGGCGGCTGGGGCACGGGCGGCGCGGCGACCTCCTACGGATCGCAACTGCTCAACGCCACCATCACCATGGGCGGCAACGGCGGCGCGGCCGGCTCGGGCGGGACCGTCATCGTCATTGATTCCGGCACCATCACCACCAGCGGTGACAGTGCGTTCGGCATCCTTGCCCAGTCCATCGGCGGCGGCGGCGGCTTCGCCACCGACGGCTCCGGCCTCGACGTGAATACTCTGACGGTGAAGGGCAGCCTCGGCAATTCCTCCTCCGGCAATCTGGTGGAGACCGGCGGCGGCGTCACCATCACCTTCGAAGCGGGCAGCAGCATCGCCACCTCGGGCAACGGGGCGACCGCGGTCGTGGCCCAGTCCATCGGCGGAGGCGGCGGCTACACCGGCGCGCTCGATGCCACCTCCGGCATGACCTACGCCAATTTCCTGCCCCCCGTGAAGCGCGGCGTCGAGGTCAATGCGAACATGGTCGGCGGCGACGTGACCATCGTCTCCAACGGCGTGTCCTCCATCACCACCACCGGAACCAACGCCCATGGCATCGTCGCCCAGAGCCTCAGCGGCGGCGGCGGCCTCGTGGGCAATTCCGGCGGCCTCATCATCCCGACCGGATCGACCACGGATTCCCGCGTCACGGGTGTCAGCGGCCCCTCTCCCCCGGCGACATCTCCATCAACTATCTCGGCACGATCAGCACGAGCGGCGCCAATTCCATCGCGATCTTCGCGCAGAGCGGCATCCAGTCCACCTCGGGCCTGATCGTCACCAACCACGCGGCGGCGACCTCCTACGGATCGCAACTGCTCAACGCCA
>JAEWBL010000572.1 GCA_023391175.1 Pseudomonadota bacterium | reverse complement strand
CGCCGGCGGACCACGGACTCAAGCAGCTCAACGTCACCACCCATCGCGGTGTTGTCTTCGCCTCTTATGTCGAAGACATGGAGAGCTTCCCGGACTATCTCGGCCCCGAGGTGCTGCGCGAGTTCGAGGCGACGTTCGACGGCCGCAAGCCCAAGCTGCTCGGCCATTATCGCCATAGCCTGCCGGGCAATTGGAAGCTCTATCACGAGAACCTCAAGGACCCGTACCACGCGACCCTGCTGCATACCTTCCTTGTCACGTTCGGCCTGCTGGTCGCGGGCAACAAGTCGCTGATGCTGGCCGATCCGTCCGGCCGCCATGGGGTGATGGCCTCGGCGAAGTCGGACACCACCCACATCGACGCCGACAAGAAGAAGGAAATGCGCGCCTACAAGGAGGGGATGACCCTCGAGGAGCCGCGTTTCATGGACTTCATCGACGAATTCGACAGCCCGTGGTCCGTCACCATGGCCACCATCTGGCCGAACCTCATCGTGCAGCGTGAGATGAACACCCTGGGCATCCGCCACATCGTGCCCACGGGTCCGAACGAGTTCATCATGAAATGGACCATGTTCGGCTTCGAGGGCGACGACGAGGAGATGACCCGCCATCGCCTGCGGCAGGGTAACCTCATGGGCCCGGCGGGTTTTCTCGGGCTGGAGGACAACGAGGCCATCAAGTTCGTGCAGGATGGCATGCTGGGTGTGCCCGGCGGCGAGCATCTGGTGAAGCTTGATCCCGGCACCGAGGCGGGCACCGCCGACACCCTCATTTCGGAAGCGGCCATCCGCGCCATGTACCGCCACTGGCGCGACGCCATGGGCATCGCCTGAGGAGGTGCGAACATGCTGAACCCTTCAAGCGCAACCGCGCCCTCCCGTGACGATCTGATCGATGCCCTGCTGCTGAAGGCGGAGGTGGAGGCCTTCAACGAGGCCTATGCCTCGGCCCTCGACCAGCAGCGCCTCGCGGACTGGGCCGAGATGTTCACCGTCAACGGCTTCTACAACATCATCTCGCGTGAGAACTACGACCGGAAGCTCCCCGTGGGCCTCATCTATTGCGAGAACCGCGGCATGATCCGCGACCGCGCCTTCGCGCTGGAGAAGACCGCCATGTTCGCGCCGCGCTATCTGCGGCACATGGTGGGCAACCTGAAGGTCGCCGAGGCGGCGGACGGCAGCATCGACGCCACCGCGAACTATGTGGTGTTCCAGGTGCTGTTCGACCGGCCGGATGCGACCATCCACCAGGTGGGCCGCTACGTCGACCGCTTCGTGCGGGAGGAGGGCGGGCTCAAGCTCGCTTCGCGCGTCTGCATCTACGACAGCCTGCTCATCGACAACGCGCTCTGCATCCCGGTGTGAGCATGGACGGCATCGGGACAGAAAGCGAAGTCGTGCGCCTCGCAGCGGCGCATTCTGCGGGTACGCGGCGGGTGACGGAGACGGTCGAGGCGGCGCTCGCACGCGCTGAGGCGGCGCAGGCGGGGTTCAACTGCTTCGCCGTCCTCGACGGCGCGGGGGCCCGTGCCGCCGCGGCGGACATGGACGCCCGCCTCGCGGCTGGAGACACGCCGGGGCCGCTCGCCGGCGTTCCGGTCGCGGTGAAGGACATCCTGGACTGTGCCGGCCTGCCCACGCGCTGGGGCTCGCTGTTGTTCGCGGATGCCGCGCCTGCGGCGTCGGATATCGCAGCCGTGGCCCGGCTGAGGGCGGCGGGGGCCATCATCCTCGGCAAGACGACGACCACGGAATTTGCCCATTCTCCGCTGGGCTCGTCGCCGCTCAACGGGTTGACGCTCAATCCCTTCGCACCGGACCTTACCTGCGGCGGCTCCTCTTCCGGCGCCGGGACGAGCGTCGCGCTCGGGGTGACACCGGTGACGCTCGCCACCGATGCCGGCTGCTCCAGCCGCCTGCCCGCCGCCGCGACGGGGACCTATGGTTTCAAGCCCACCCTCGGCCTCGTGCCCCACGAGCGGGTGCCGGATGCCTTCGGCAGCTTCATCCATCTCGGCTTGATCGCCCGCAGCGTGGCCGACATCGCGGCGACCCTGCCCATAGTCGCGGGGCCGTCGCCGGCTGACCCCTGGAGCCTGCGGGCGCCGCCGCTCGCGCCGGCCGCAGGCGAACTTGCGGGCGCCCGTGTGCTCCTGTGGATGCGCGCCGGCAATTCCCGCGTGTCCCGCGAGGTGGAGGCGGCGACCCGTGCGGCTGCGCGCACGCTGGAGCGGCTCGGTGCGGAGGTGGTGGAAGAGGACTACGCCCTCGCCGCGCCAGATCCCATCTGGAGCACGCTGCAGCAAACCAACTGGGCGCTGCGTTTCGCCTCGACCTCCGCAGGGGATTTCGCGCGTCTGTCGCCGGCGCTGCGGGCCGGGATCGAGGTGGCACGGAGCTTCAGTGCGCTCGACCTCATGCGGGCGCAGGCGGCCCGCGCCCAGCTGTTCCGGGGCGTGCAGGCGAAGTTCGCGCAATACGACTTCATCCTCACCCCCTGCCTTTCCGCCCCGCTGGTGGCGGCGGACTTTGACCTCTCCACTCCCTTGGTGATCGATGGCGAGGCCGTGGGGCCGCTGCGCGCGGAATGGACTTCGGCCCTGTCCCTGTTCGACCTCTCCGGCCACCCCGCGCTCGCGGTTCCGGTAGGCCTTGCGGAGAATGGTGGCCCGCTCGCCGTGCAACTGGTGGGGAAATGGAACGGCGACATGGCCTTGCTGGCGGCGGCCGCAGGCCTTGCCAGCGAGATGCCCGCTCCCGTCTGCCCAGGCGCGGCTTCGCTCTTCTGAGACATCCCGCGGCCGGCGGCCGGCCGCGGGATTGCGCCTATTTGCCCGATGCGACCTGCGCCGAAAGTGCGGTGTCGATCAGAGTGTTGGTGAAATAATCCGGGGCGGCCTGGCCGGCCGGGACGAGGCCGCCATCGGCGAGCACGTCGAGCGCCTGCCGCCAGTCGGCCTCCGCCATGATGCCCATGGGCTTGTCCTTCGTGGCGGGGGTGGCGACGAAGCCCTTCAGCACGTCGATCTGCTGGCGCAGGATCGCCGGATTGAGCTTGGCGTTCGGCCGGGCTTCGATGATGGCGGCGACGGCCTCGTCCTCGTGCCCGTTCATGATGTAGGTCCACATGCCGGCGACGATGCTCGAGAAGCGGCGCAGGGCGTCGGCCTTGGCGGCGATGCTCTTCTCGGTGGCGAACAGGCCGAAGCTCGGAAAGTTCAGGCCGTAGGTCGTGAAGTTGATGGTGTTGGACGGGCGCTGCGCGTTCACCACCGGGAGGATGAAGGGCACGGTGGAGAAGACACCGTCCGAACGCCCGGCCATGTAGGTGCCGCCCTTCGCGGACGCATCCACCGCCACCAATTCCACGTCCGATCGCTTCAGGCCGCCGGCGGCGAGGAAGCGATCGATGAAGGGGGCTTCGAGCGATCCCGCGGTGAACGCGAGCTTCTTGCCCTTCAGATCGGCCGGGCCGCTGATGCCGCTGTCCTTCGGAACGAGGAGGCCGATGTCGTTCTGGCGCACGAAACCGGCAATGGCCTTGACCGGCAGGCCCTTGGCGCGGGCAATGGCCATGGGTGCGAGCGCGGCATGGCCCACGTCGTACTCGCCATTGCCGACGATCTGCACGGTGGACACGGAGCCGTTCCCGTCGACCAGCTCCACATCGAGCCCATTGGCGGCGAACACCCCCTTCTTCGCGGCGAGGTGGAAGGGCGCATGGACGCCCCAGGGCGTCCAGTCCAGTCGAACGCGGATCACATCCGCGGCGTGTGCCGGTAAGATAGTCAGCATACAGCCTAGAATTGATGCAAGGAGGGCCGGGGCAGACAATCCGAACATGGGGTTCAATCCTTTTCTGGTTTCGCTTCCAGTGCTCCTGGCTCGCTCGAAAGTCCGTATCAGCGGGTGATACAATGCGGTATACTGCACGAAACGTGCCCTTGGCGGGAAGGCTCTTGCGGCCGGCATGTGGCAGGGGGCACTGGCGCTTGCTCGGGCGGCGCTGGTTGTGCTCCCATCCGTTGCGGCCAAGGCAAGATACTGGCTCGTGCCGTCGCGCCGTCGCTCGAGGAAGATGGAAGGTGAGGCCTTGAAGGGGAAGGACATGCCGGCTTCCGGCGCTTTGGACGCAACCGCCGCCCACGGCCGGGATGCGGGACGCCGGCGGAGGGGCGCGCAGAAGGCCCAGGAGACCGGACAACCCCGCGAGCATGAGCCGACAAGTGCGGAGAAGCGCGCGGCTTCATCGGTTCATGCGGATGCCGTGCCCCGGGAGATGCCTTCCGCGCCCGATGCTTCCTCGCCGACCATGCCGCTCTGGGAGCGCCCCGGCTATCTCGTCCGCCGGCTGCACCAGATCCACTCCGCCATCTTTCTGGAGGAGTGCAAGGCCTTCAACATCACGCCGGTGCAATATGGGCTGATGACCACATTGCTCCAGCATTCCGGCAGCGACCAGCGCACCATCGGCGTCGAGGTGGGCATCGATCGGACCAACGTGGCGGACGTGCTGGAACGGCTGTCCGAGCGCGGTCTTGTCCGCCGCGAGCGGTCGGAGACGGACCGGCGTGCCATGAATGCGTTTCTTACCGAGCAGGGCCGCGCGCTGGTGGGTGAGATGTATGCCGCCATGGTCCGCGCCCAGCAGCGCCTGCTGGAGCCGCTCGATCCGGAGTATCGCTCCGCCTTCCTCGCCATGCTGACCCAGCTCGTGGAAGGCAACAACCATTACAGCCGCGCCGAGCTGAAGGCGGATTTCAAGGTCCGCCGCCGTCGCGGCCAGGACGAGCGCGGTCAGGACGAGGCGTGAGCGGAAGGTCGGGCCGCACCGCCTCCGCGCCCCATCCGTCGATGCCCCGCGTCATCAGGCGGGTGACGAAATCGGCGGTCCGGGCCGAGTCGAAATCGGCGTCGCCGAAGGTGAGAAGCAGGGCCTCCGTTCCGGTGGCAACGATGATTGAGGCGATCAGCTTGAGGTCGCGCTCGGGCAGCGTTGCGCCGGGCATGACGCGGATGATGTCGCCTTCGAGGTCCTGCAGAATCCCCCGCATGTCCGCCATGGAATAGAGGCGGGCGCGGATGTGGTGCTGGTTCAGTTCGCTGAAGCGTGCCGCGCCCTCAACCGACTGCAACATTTCAAGAAATGCGCGGTAACTCAAACGCAGCATGTCCTCGATCGTATCCGCCTGCGCGCGTGCCTCGCGGGTGCAGTCGCGCACCCGGCCGAGCAGGCGGGCCACCAGCACGTCGAACACCGCCTCCCGCGTCCGGTAGTAATTGTAGAAGCTGCCCGCCGAGACCCCGCTCGCCTCGACGATGTCGCGGATGGTCGCGCCGTCCAGCCCCACCGTGGCGAAGATGGTCCACGCTGCCGCCTCGATGCGCGCCATGTTGGCGGCACGGGTGATCTCCCGCCGCGCGGAGGGGCTGTAGCGCGTCGGCGCCGTGGGTTTGTCGGATGGGGCGGGTCTTTTCGCCATCGGCTCTCCCTGCCGCCCCGGGTGCCGTTCAGGCCTTCCGCCGTCCGATCAGGACGTCGGCGACGAAACGGGCGAAGCGGCCATAGGGCGGTCCCAGCCATTCCAGCACATTCACCGGTCCGGCGACATGCACCGCGCGCGCATGGCTGAGCCGCAGGAAGCCGTCGTGGCCGTGATAGGCGCCCATGCCGCTCGGTCCGATCCCGCCGAAGGGCAGTCCCTCCTGCGCCACGTGAAGCAGCGTGCCGTTCACCGTCACGCCGCCTGATGTGGCGCCGTCGAGCACCTTTTCGCGCATGGCGCGGTCGTGGGTGAAGCAATAGAGCGCCAGCGGTCGCTCCCGCGCGGCGACGAACGCCAGGGCGTCGTCGAGGGTCCGGTACGGCACGATGGGCAGCACCGGCCCGAAGATTTCCTCCCGCAGCAGCACGCTGTCCGGCAGCGCATCGAGCACGATGGTGGGCGGGAAGCGCCCGGCCTCCCCCTCGATCCCGTGGACGAAGGTGCGTGCCCCGCCCACCCGGGCCTCCTCGACCGCTGCGGCAAGCCGCTGGAAGTGGCGCCGGTCGATGACGGCGGTGTAGTCGGCATTGTCGGTGATGGCCGGCCAGGCGCGTTCGACCTCTGCGAGAATGGCCTCGGCGAGGTCTTTGGCCTTGTCGCGGGGAGCGAGCACATAGTCCGGCGCCACGCACGTCTGTCCTGCGTTCAGGAACTTGCCGAGCGCGATGCTGCGCGCGGCGGCGGCAACGGCATAATCAGGGCAGACGATGGCCGGGGACTTGCCGCCCAGCTCCAGCGTCACGGGCGTGAGGTTCTCTGCCGCTGCGGCCAGCACCTTCCGGGCGACACCGCCGGAGCCGGTAAACAGGATATGGTCGAACGGCAAAGCGCAGAAGGCCGCCGCGATCTCCGGCCCCCCGGTGACGACCGCGACGCGATCGGCGGGAAAGGCCTCCCCCACCAGGCGCGCCAGCAATGCGGAAAAGCTGGGCGTCAGCTCGGACGGCTTCAGCAGAGCCCGGTTGCCGGCGGCGAGCGCATCCACGAGCGGCGCGAGCGTGAGGAGCAGGGGATAGTTCCAGGGCGACAGGATCCCGACGACCCCCAGCGGCTCGTGCCGGACATAGGCGCGGGACGGGAGGAACTGCCACCCTACCGGCCGCCGCTCCGGCCGCATCCAGCGCGCGAGGTGGCGCCGGGCGTGACGGATGGCATTGAGCAACGGCACCGCTTCCAGCAGCTCCGTCTCGGCGATTGCCCGCCCTCCGAAGTCCTGGGAGATGGCGCCGGCGATGGCGGGAAGATGGGTGCGGACCATCGTTTCGAGGGTCGTCAGGGCCTGTCGCCGGACGGCGGCCGACGGGGCGGGCTGGTGCCGCGCGGCATGTCGCTGGGTCGCAAAGATCCCGGCGAGGTCTGGCTCTTCCGCCCTCGATTGCCCGGCCGCCTTGGCTGCCCCGCTCACGTTGCGCGCCTCCGGCTGGTCCCGCAAACCCGCCCGGATCAGGGGCGCGCGGTCACCAGCCTCTCAAAACTTGAGATCCGTGTCAAATTTCGCAGGTATCTTTTTCCGGAGGCTCCGGGCGGTTTGGAGGGCATTTGACAGGTCATGCGGCGGACGTAACTATATGGTTAGATAATCCATGCCGATCCCCTTCCGCGAGGCTGGGGCGGCCCCGGCTCGGCCATCCGCCAAGGTGGCTGGACGGACACAATAAACAAGGCCCGCCAAGACGTGGGTCGGATGGAGCGGGAGGACAGGATGGCCCTCGGTAAGAAAATAGGTGCGTGGTCTCTGGCTATTGCCGGAGCATTGCTGTGCAGCACGCTCTCTGCTGCCGCGGCGGACAAGGTGACGCTGCTTCTGAACTGGTACAATTACGGCGAGCACGCGCCCTTCTATCTCGGCATCGAGAAAGGATACTTCCCTGCAGAGGGCATCGAGCTGTCCGTGGAGGAGGGGCGCGGCTCCGGTGCGACCGTTCAGGCCGTGGCAGCGGGCTCCGCGACGTTCGGCTATGCGGATTTCGGCACCATGGTCAAGGCGGCAGTAAAGGGCGCGCCCATCAAGGC
>JAEWBL010000512.1 GCA_023391175.1 Pseudomonadota bacterium | reverse complement strand
CCGAAAGAGATGCGCTTGGCGCCGGAGCCGTCCGCGTTCATCACATAGATCTGCGAAGTACCGCCACGGTCGCTCTCGAAGCAGATCTGCCGCCCGTCCGGCGAATAGCAGGGGGCGGTATCAATGGCCGCCGTGTCGGTGAGGCGGGTGGTGGCGCGCGAGCGCAGGTCCATGACGAAGATGTTCGAGTTGCCGCCCTGCTGGAGGCTCATGATGACCTTCTGGCCATCCGGCGCGAAACGCGGCGCGAAGCTCATGCCGGGGAAGTTGCCGACGATTTCCCGCTGGCCGGTCTCGATGTTGAGCAGGAACACCCGGGGATCACCCTGCCCGTAGGACATGTAGGTGATTTCCTGGCTGGTGGGCGAGAAGCGCGGGGTCAGAACCAGGCTGTCGCCGCGCGTGAGGTAGCTCACGTTGGCGCCGTCCTGGTCCATGATGGCGAGGCGCTTGATGCGGCGCTCCTTCGGCCCGCTCTCGTCCACGAAGACGATGCGGGTGTCGAAATAGCCCTTCTCGCCCGTCATCTTCTCATAGATGGCGTCGGCGACGATGTGGGCGATGCGACGCCAGTTCTCCGGCTGCGCCACGAACTGCTGGGCGGCGAGCTGCTGGCCGGCGAACACATCCCACAGGCGGAACACCACCTGCACCCGCCCGTCCGCCTGCCGCGTGACGCGGCCGGTGAGCAGGGCCTGGGCGTTGATGACACGCCAGTCCTGGAAGCGGGGCGTATCGGGATTGGTGATCTGCTCGACGAACGCCTTCGGATCGATGGGCGCGAACAGGCCGCAGCGGCGCAGATCCGAGGTGATGACGCCGGAGATGTTGCGCCCCAGCTCCGGCTCGCCGAGCAGGTCGGTGATGGCGATGGGAATAGGCTTGAAGGCGCCGGGGGTGATTTCGATGCGCGCAGCCTGCGCATGGGCCGGGCCGAATCCGGCGTGCAGCATCCCGGCGGCACCGGCGGCCATGCCCGTCATCAGGAAGGCGCGGCGGCCAAGGCCCCCAGCAAGGCCGCGCGCGAGCCCGCCGTCGGCCGGAAAGGGGCCGGCGTGAACGTCATCATGTGGGCGCTGGGAGACTTCCGGGCGTCCGGACCGCGTCATTTTATCCTCGTTCTCTTGGGGCCGGGCGGCGCCGCCTGCCGGCGAACCGGGGGCGCCGGCCCTGCTATTGGCTGAACATCTTGTCGCTGAGGGTGATGCCGAGGGTCTTCCACTGGGCATATTTCTCAGGCCGGAACATCTTGTAGGGCTGGCACTGGGTGATGGCGCGCACGCCAATGCTCGCCACGTTCTGGAAGGTGGGGTTCGAGGCGCCGGCCTGCCCCGGAACCACCCGCGGAGCCGCCGAGAGCGTGCCGTCCTGGTTGAAATAGATATCCACGTCCACCAGCGTCGGCGCGTTCAGGTTGCCGGGAATCTCGGTCCAGCAATCGCGCAGCCGGCGCTTGAAGGCGTCGATCTCGCTCACGCTCAGGGTCGCGGCCTGCCCGCTCGGCACGCCGATGGACGAGGTGTTCGATATCTCGCCCGCGCTCGCCACCTGGCGGGTGGGCGTGCGCTTGTCGATAAGCTGCTTGATCTGATCGGTGTTGAAGTCGCGCGTCGGCGTGTTCGCCTCGATGGGCTTCGGCTGTTCGCGCGGCGGCGCAGGCTTCTTCGGCGGCAGTGGCGGGGCGGCCTCCGCCTTCGCCTGATCCTGCGGCTGCTCCTGCTTCTTCGGCTCGGACTTGAGGGCGACCTCCGCCGTCTCCTTCGGCGGCGGTGCCGGCTCGGCCTTCTGCTGGGTCGGCTGCTCCGCCTTCTGGGGTGGCGGCGGCGGGGGCGGGGTGGTGGCCTCCACCGGCGGCTTCTCGGAGGCCTTGAGCTTGGGGTCTTCCACCGGCGTGGGCGGGGCGACCTTCACGGCCACCTGCTTGGGCTTTTCGGTCTTCTGCCCGCTGGTGAGGCCGCGGGTAAGCTTGGTGTAGTCGGAGGCCGAGATCACATCCACCGGCACCGTCTCGGTCATCGGGTCAAGCGTCTTCACCCCGGAGAAGGACACCAGGGTCAAAGCGAGCACGCCCACATGGAGCGCCGTCGATGCCGCGAGGCTGCTGCGCATGGGATTGATGGTTCAGCCCCCCTGCTCAACTTCGGTGACCAGTGCCACCTTCTTGAAACCCGCCCCCGAGAGGCGGCCCATGACCCGCATGATCTGTCCGTAATTCGCGTTCTTGTCGCCGCGGACGAAGATGCGCTCCTCGAAGCCGCCGCGCGCCTGCGTCACCGCTTGCAACTTCGAGACCAGATCCTCGTACTTGATCTCGCTGTCGCCGAGATAGATCTGGCCGTTCGGCCGCACCGAGAGGGTGATCGGCTCCTTGTTGTCCTGGTTCACCGCGCTCGCCTGCGTCTGCGGCAGGTCGATGGGCACGCCCACCGTCAGCAGCGGCGCCGCCACCATGAAGATGATGAGCAGCACCAGCATGACGTCCACCATGGGCGTCACGTTGATTTCGGCCATGACCGGGGCGGCGCGCCGGCGCGAGCGCCGGCTCTGCCATCCTGCAGCCCCTCCGCCCGACATGCCCATGGTTCAGCCCCGCTCGTCGATCTGGCGCGAGAGGATGGCGGAGAACTCGTCCGCGAAACCCTCCAGCCGCTGGGCCTGACGCCCGGTCTGGGAAATGAACTTGTTGTAGAAAATCGTCGCGGGGATGGCGGCAATGAGGCCCATCGCGGTCGCGAACAGCGCCTCCGCAATGCCCGGCGCCACCACGGCGAGCGAGGTGTTCTTGGACGCGGCTATGGACTGGAATGAGGTCATGATGCCCCAGACCGTGCCGAACAGTCCGACGAACGGGCCGGCCGAGCCGACGGTGGCCAGCACCAGCAACCCCGTCTCCAGCCGCTCCACCTCGCGGGCGATGGTGACGTTCATCACCTTGTCGATGCGCTGGTTGAGGCCGGCGAGGGAGCGGGCGCCGCCCTCGTAGGTGCGTTTCCACTCGCGCATGGCGGCGACGAAGATGGCCGCCATGCCGTGGTTGGAGCGTCCGGCCAGCGTGCGGTAGAGGTCTTCGAGGCTCTGGCCCGACCAGAACACCTGCTCGAAGCGGTCCATCTCGCGCTTGTTGCGCGAGAACAGCATCCATTTGTTGATGATGATTGCCCAGACCCAGACCGAGGAGACGATCAGGCCGATCATCACCAGCTTGACCACGATGTGGGCTTGCAGGAACAGGCCGAGGAAAGAGAAGTCGGCGGCCGGCGGCACAGCGCCACCGATCGGATCCTGGGCGAGCGCGGGCAGGGTACCGAGCAAGAGGAGGCCCGCTGCCGTGGCGATCGCCGGCGTCAGGCGGAAAACGGTGCCGGTGCGGCTCGTCACATCAATCATCCTCGGCTCCGCGGTGCGCTCCCCGGGGAGGCCCGCTTCTGCGCTCGGGAGGGGCGTGCCCGCCCGGAGCATCCGGCTCCCGCTTCGGCTTGGGGCCGCGCGGGTTTCGAGCGCCGGACGTCGCATTCAAAGTTCGCCGGCCCTTTGAACGGGCGAAACTGTCCAAACTTTGACGGGCGTGCCGGTCTGCGCTGCGGTGCGAAAGCGCCGCAGCCGGATGAAGCTGTGCATGAACACGCTTAATGCTGCGTTAGCGCAGGGGCGTGGCGGTAACGAAAGTCGCGCCTTCCCAAGCGTCAGCGGCGGATTTCGCCGAGCGCCTCCGCCTCGCGGGCGTCGGCGAGGGTCGCCTGCCGCAGGGAATCAGGGATGCGCTTGGCGCGGCCCTCGGAGACGAAGGCCACCCGCACGGTGGCGGACACCAGCAGCT
>JAEWBL010000362.1 GCA_023391175.1 Pseudomonadota bacterium | reverse complement strand
CCATCGACGGCACCAAGTCCTTCATCGCCGGCCTGCCCGCCTGGGGCACGCTGATCGGTCTCCTGAAGGAGGGCGATCCGGTCTATGGCATGATGCACCAGCCGTTCATCGGCGAACGCTTCTTCGGCGACGGCGGCGCGGCGCGCTATCGGGGACCGGCCGGGGAGCGCCTGCTCGCCACCCGCGACTGCGCCCGGCTGGAGGATGCAGTGCTCTACACCACCAGCCCCCGCCTGATGAACGACGAGGACCGCGCCGCCTTCGGCACGGTGGAGGAGCGGGTGCGCATGTCTCGCTACGGCGGCGATTGCTACGCCTATTGCATGGTGGCGGCGGGGCTCATCGATCTCGTCATCGAGACCGGCTTGCAGGATCACGACGTGATCGCCCTCGTGCCCATCATCGAAGGGGCGGGCGGCGTCGTCACCAGCTGGGAAGGCGGTTCGCCGGTTGCTGGCGGCCGGGTGGTCGCCGCCGGCAGCCGCAAGGTGCATGAGGCGGCGCTGCGCCAGCTCACCGGCGGCTGAGCCCGCGCGGCGCCTGAGCGTGGCAATGCAACACCAGCCCGCGGGGCGCCTGAGCGGCGCAACGTAAAACTTCTCAGATCGGCGTGCCCGGAATGAAGGCGTCGAACGCGGCCCAGAACTGGGCGCGGAAGATGTCGCGTTCCATGAGCAGCTCGTGCCGGCTGGCCGGCACCACCACATGGGCGCCGGCGATGAGCCGGGCCGAGAAGTGCTCGATGGCCTTGTTTGAGACCAGCCTCTCGCCGCCCGCCGCGATGATGAGCAGCGGCTGGCGGATGCGCGGAATCACGTCGGGATGGGTCAGCTCCGCCATGGTGGCGTAGGCACCGGCCAGCCAGCCGATGGTGGGCGCCCCGAGATCGAGCTGCGGATAGGCCGTGACCAGGGCCTGGGTGCGATCGAACCGGCTCCGGTCCGAGGTCAGCGGATTGCCCTCGAACTTCAGCCGGGCGAGCGTGCGCCCGCGTCCACCCGGCACGAAGGCACGGGCGAAGCCGATGTGGGAGAGCACGGTGGCGGTTGGCCGCACGATGCCTTCGAACGGCACCGAATCAAGCCCCAGCATCGGCGCGCTCAGCACCATGCGGTCGAACCAGCGCTGCCCCTCCAGCACGGAGGACAGGAGGATGGAGCCGCCCATTGAGTGGGCGAGCGCGAAGTGGGGCGGCGGACAATCCGGCAGCAGCACCTCGCGGGCGAAGGCCTCCAGGTCGAGCAGGTAATCGGAAAAGCGGGTGACGTGCCCCTTCAGGCGGTTGCGCAGCAGGCGCTGCGAGCCGCCCTGTCCCCGCCAGTCGAGCAGCGCCACGGCGAAGCCGCGCGACCTCAGCTCGCGCACCACCTCGAAATATTTCTCGATGAACTCGCAGCGGCCGCTGAACAGGGCGACGGTGCCCTTCGCCTTGCCCTCAGGCAGGAAGCGGGCGAAGCGCAGGCGCACGCCGTCGCGGGCGGTGATCTCGCCCTCGATCGCGCCTTCGGGCACCGGATTGTTCGGCAGGGAATAGAGCGTCATGAGGCTCGCAGCGATGGAAGGCGGGCGGGCTGAGGGTTACACGCCGGGCGCCCGCTTCACAATCGCCCTCTCGCCAGGAGCCGCGCTCATCGCGGCCCCCCGGAGCCGATGATCTGCATGCCGCTGATGTCGCCGCTGGCGGCATCGAGCACCAGGCGCACCCGCTCGCCACGCGGGCCGGTGGCTTCGGCAAGAAAGCTCTGGCCGCGCTGGCGAACGGCGCTGATCTGGCGGAAGCCGCGGGCTTCCAGGCTCGGCGCGACGGTCTCGGTGGTGAGCGGAAGGGGGCCGGCGGGGGCGGTCTGGTAGGGCCGGTAGGCGCGCGGCGCGATGGCGCCGGGCAGCAGCGTGGCCTCGTCCGGCATCTGGGTCGCGGTGACGGAGGCTGCGCGCGCGATCGGCGCCGCGGGAAGGCCGATGGCCCCGGCCGCACTCGGCGGATGATGCATGTGCAGGGGTGGAGGCTGCAGGGGCGGGGGCTTGGCCGGCACGGCCGTCTGAGCGCCGGCCGAAACCGCGGGCTCGGCGCCGCACTGGGCAAGGGCCCGCGACGTTGGCGGCGCGAGCGCCATCAGGAAGAAGGCCGCACAGGCGGCCGCACAGGCCCGCATCGCCCGACCTCCCCTTGCTCCCCGCCTCCTCACGGGATGACGCCGCGGACGGAGCAGATGTCGTTGGGGAAAAGTCTATCCGCGGTGCGTGAACGCCGGCCGGCAGGGGCGTTCATCGCGTGTTCAGATTGCGGCCCGGGCACCCCCTTGACGCCCGAAACGGGCCTACCCACATCCGAAAAGGCGCCGGGCAGAGACCTGACGGCGCCCTGACCGGACCCGGCTTTATGCGGGTCCCGCATGTCGCTTCAAAGGAGGATATGCCATGCGTACGTTTGATCTTGCTCCGCTGTACCGCAACACCGTCGGCTTCGACCGGCTGTTCTCGCTGCTCGATTCCGTCGGCGGCGTGGATGCGGCTCCGACCTACCCGCCCTACAACATCGAGCGCACGGGCGAGAACGCCTATCGCATCACGGTGGCCGTGGCGGGCTTCACCGAGGCCGAACTCGGCATCGAAGTGAAGGAGAACACCCTCACCCTCAAGGGCGAGAAGACGGCGTCCGAGGCGTCCGAGGGCGCCCAGGTGCTCTATCGCGGCATCGCCGCGCGCGCCTTCGAGCGTCGCTTCCAACTCGCCGATCATGTGGAGGTGAAGGGCGCGGTGCTTGAGAATGGCCTGCTGCACGTGGACCTCGTGCGCAACATTCCCGAGGCCAAGAAGCCCCGCATCATCCCCATCGCGGGTGGGGCGTCAGCTCCCAAGACGATCGAGGGATCGCCGGTAGAGAGCGCCGCACAGGCGGCCTGACCGGCGGCACTGAAAGGCGGGCAGCGGCCCGCCGAAACAGACTGGAGGGCGGTGCGCATGCGCCGCCCTTTTTCGCGTGGAGCGGTCGTATGGAGCGTTCGCGAGGCGCGGTTGCATGGCGTGGTTGCGGCGGGCAGGGCTTGATCTTGCCGCGCCGCCGGGAGAGGAGGGGGCACCGTTCTGCTTCTCTCCTGCAAAGGTCGCTGCCGTGCCCGCCCCCCGCAAGGTTCTCATCACCACCCGCCTGTTCGATGCCGCCGCCGCCGAATATCTTGCGGAGCACGGCTGCGTCGCGGTGCCCTCTGGCCTGCCGGGCGATGCGCTCGATGCCGACATTCCCGATGCCGAGCTGAGCGCGCTGCTGGAAGGTGCAGAGGGCTGGATCGTCGGCATGCGCGCGGTGACGCGGGAGATCCTTGCCGCCCATCCCGATCTGAAGGTCATCGCCCGCCGCGGCGTCGGCTATGACCGGGTGGATGTGCCCTCAGCCAAGGCACTGGGCCGGGTGGTGACAATCGCGGCCGGGGCCAATGACGATGCGGTGGCGGACCACACCCTGGCGATGATTCTTGCCCTGCTGCGCCGGCTGAAGGAGAGCGACCGCGCCATCGCCGCCGGCAATTGGCGGGTGCTGAGCGGCTTCGACCTCACCGGCAAGACGGTGGGCCTCGTCGGCCTCGGCCGCATCGGCAAGGCGGTGGCGCGGCGCCTGCACGGCTTCGGGACCAAGGTGCTGGTGGCGACCCGCACCCCCGACCCAGACTTCCCTTTCGTGGACTATGTGCCGCTGGGGGATCTCATCGCCCGGAGCGACGTCATCAGCGTGCACGCTCCGCTGACCCCCGAAACGCACCACATGATCGGTGCCGCCGCGCTCGCTGCCATGAAGCCCCATGCGCTGGTCATCAACACCGCGCGCGGCGGCCTTGTGGACGATCGGGCGCTGCTGGCGGCGCTGGATGCGGGGCGCATCGGCGGCGCCGGCCTCGATGTGTTCGAGGCCGAGGCGGACCCCGCAATGCTGCCGGTTGCCGCAGCCCTGGCGGCGCGGGGCGACGTGGTGGCGACCGCCCATGCCTCCGGCTCGAGCGCCGAGGCGCTGGCCCGGGGCAACCTCATCTCGGCGCAATGCGTGGTGGCGGCGCTGGACGGGACCGAGTTCCCGCCCGGCTGCCTGATCGCCGACGGGCGCTGATATCCGCGCCCCCTCTAGCCGCCGCTGATGGCGGTGAGCACGAACACATCCGCGCCGGGCCGCAGCGGCGTATCCAGCCGCGCCCGGCGGCCGTCGACGAACACGTTGATGTGCCGGCGGATGGCGGGGCGTTCGTCGCACAGCCGGTCGCGCATGCCCGGCCACAGGGCCTCCAACTGGCCCATCAGCTCCTCGACGGTCCGCGCGTCCAGCTCCACATAGGTTTCCCCGTCCGGGAACAGCCGGACGAGATGCGCCGGCAGGCGCACCTTCACCGGCGCGGGGGCCTCCGCCACCATCAGGCCTCCACCACCAGCGTCTCCACGGAGGAGATGGTGGGCAGGTGCTCCGCGAGCCGCGTCCAGCTCTCCCCCTCGTCGGCGCTGGCGTATATCTCGCCCGAGCCGGTGCCGAAATAGACGCCGGCGGGCTCCAGCGTGTCCGTGGCCATGGCCTGACGCAGCACGTTGAAATAGGCATCCTGCTGCGGGAGGCCCGTTCTCAGCGCCTGCCATGAGGTGCCGCCGTCGCGGGTGCGCCAGACGGCGGCCTTCGCCTCCGGCATGAAGCGGCCGGCGGTGTCGCCGTTGAGCGGCACGAGGAACAGCGTCTCCGCATCGCGCGGATGGGCAGCGGCGGGAAAGCCGAAGCTGGAGGGCAGGCCCTGTTCGATGCTCTGCCACGAGACGCCGCCGTCGTCGGAGCGGTACATGCCGCAATGGTTCTGCTGGTAGAGGCGGTGGCGCAGGCCCGGCGCCTTGACCACGCAATGCACGCACTGGCCATGCTCGGGATAGCGCTGGCCCTCGGGCATGTAGTCGGCGCGGGTGCCGCGGTTGCGCGCGCTCCAGGTGCGCCCGCCGTCGGCGCTGTGGAAGACGCCGGCGGCGGAGATGCCGACCCACAGCGCCTCCGGATCATCCGGATCGAGCACCAGGGAATGCAGGATGAGACCCGCCCCGCCGGGGTTCCATTCGGCGCGGGAGGGATGCTTCTGCAATCCGTCGAGCGCCGTAAAGGTTTCGCCGCCATCGTCGGAGCGGAACAGGCCGGCCGGCTCGACCCCGGCATAGAGCACGCCGTCCGAGCCGGGCGCGAGGCTCCACACGGATTTCACCGGCGCCTCGCCCTCGGCTGCAGCCAGGCCGCGCGAGGAATGGGTCCAGCTGGCGCCGAGATCGTCCGACTGCCACACCGCCGGCCCGAACCATTCATTCCCTCCGCCGGCATAGATGCGGCCGGAGGCGCGATCGCCCATCACGTGGTTGGTCGGCCAGGTGTCGCAGAAGGGACCGCGCAGCGCCCAGCTTTTCCGGGCGGGGTCGCTCTCCAGGATGAACGCGCCTTTTTTCGTTCCGATCAGGATGAGCACCTTCTGCGTCATCTCTTGTTCCTCCCTCGGCCCGGGCTGGGGGCCGCTCCGAGGACGCGGGCGCAGGCGACGCGCCGACACGGCGGGGATAAGATTTTGCGAGACGCGCGAGTCGCGGGCTTGGAAATTCAGAACTGACGATTTATGATAATTGTCAGTTCGTAGGAGTATGGCGTGAACATCAGGGTGAAGGAGACGGCAGACGAGACCCGCGAGCGCATCGCGCGCACGGCGGAGGAACTGTTCCGCCGCATGGGTTTCGCCAAGACGGCGGTGGCCGACATCGCCGCCGAACTGGGCATGTCCCCGGCCAACGTCTACCGTTTCTTCCCGTCCAAGACCGCCATCGTCGCCACCATCTGCTCGCGCTGCCTCAACGAGAGCGAGGCCGAGGTGGCCGCGGCCGTTGCCGACGGGGGCTCCCCGCAGGAGCGCATCCTCGCCGCCTATCTCGCCATCATGCGCTATCACAAGGAGAATTTCCTTGAGGAGCGGCGCGTCCACGACATGGTCCTGGTGGCCATCGAGAACAATTGGGACGCCATCGAGGCTCACAAGGCGCGCCTGTGCGACCTGACAGCCCGCGTTCTCGCCGAGGGCATCGCCCAAGGCGTGTTCGTGGCCCATGACCCAGGCAAGATCAGCCGGCACATCCAGAGCGCGCTGCTCCGCTTCTGCCATCCTGTGCTGGTGGCCCAGCATATTGGCGACGAAGATCAGGAGGGCGCACTGCGCGAGAGCCTCCGGTTCATTCTGAGAAGTATCGAGGTCGAGCGTTCGCCACTGCCCTGACCGGAGTGAGCGAAACGCCGTTCTGCGTCGTAAAAGTGATGATCGACGAAATTCGTCAGTGTTGAATTCATATTCGATAGGCCTGAGCCACAGGATCGCCTTATGCCCCGCCTCGCTGTTCCGATCCGATCCGGCCGCCACCTGAGGGGCGTGGCCGCGCTGATTCTCGCCGGGTCCGCTCTTTTGCTCGCCGGCTGCGGCCAGGAAAGCCCCGCCAACGCGGGGGAGGCGCCGCCGGCCGGAGGGGCGCCGGCCACGCTCGCCCGCCCGGTGCAGGTGATGACGGTCAGCTTCCGTCCGCGTGAGACGCAGAAAAGCTTCGTCGGTGTCGTCCGCGCCCGCCGCGAGATCGATCTCGCCTTCCGGGTCGGCGGCAAAGTGGTGCAGCGGCTGGTGGAGGTCGGGGATCGCATCGAGCCCGGTACCGTTGTTGCGCGCCTCGACAGGGAAGACCTGAAGCTGGAGCTGGAGAGCGCCAAGGCCGAGATGCAGGCCGCCACCGCCAACCTCGCCCAGACCACCACCGAGGACACCCGCTATCGCGCCCTCACCGCCAAGGGCGCCGCCTCCAACGCCGACCTCGACCGCAAGTCGCTCGCCAAGGACGAGGCCGTGGGCCGGCTCGAACGGGCGAAGCGCTCGCTGGAGCTGGCGGAGAACCGCCTCTCTTATGCCGACCTCGTGACCGATGCGGCCGGCGTCGTCGTCGCGACCTCGGCGGAGCCGGGGCAGGTGGTGGCCTCCGGCCAGACCATCGTGCGCGTCGCCAGGCTGGACGAGAAGGAGGCGCTGGTCTCGCTGCCCGAAACCGCGCTGGCCGACGCCCGCGCCGCCGACGCCGTCGTGACCCTCTGGGCCGATCCCGGCCGCCGCATTCCGGCCCGCCTGCGGGAGCTGTCGCCGCAGGCGGATGCGACATCCCGCACCTATCCCGCCCGCTTCACGCTGGAAGGGGCGGACGAGACCGTGGCGCTGGGCATGACCGCCACCGTGACGCTTCGCCCGAAGGACCAGCAGCAGGTGGCGCGCCTGCCGCTTTCCGCGCTCATCGATCGCGGCCACGGCCCGCAGGTATTCGTGGTGGATGGCGCGAGCCATGCCATCGTCGCCCGCCCGGTGGAGATCGCAGCCTATACGGGCGACGAGGTGCTGCTCTCGGGCGGCGTCGCGCCGGGGGATGCGGTGGTGATCCTCGGGGTTCAGACGCTGCTGCCAGGCCAGAAGGTGCGCACGGTGCAGGCCCCATCCGTGACCGAGGTGGCCGAGCGCCTCCCGTCTGTCGAAACCCGCCGGGCGCAGACGCCGGCCACCGGCGCCAGCGTCGCGGAGCAGCGGCCGTGAGCGCCGCCGGTCCTTCCCCGGACGGCGCCTCGCGCTTCAATCTTTCGCGCTGGGCCATCACCCACCGTGCGCTGACCCTGTTCGCCATCATCCTCCTGGGCGCTGCGGGGGCCTATTCCTATTTCAACCTCGGCCGCGCCGAGGATCCGTCCTTCACCATCAAGGTCATGGTGGTACAGGCCGCGTGGCCGGGCGCCACCGCCTCCGAGATGCAGGCGCAGGTGGCCGATCCCATCGAGAAGAAGCTGCAATCCCTGCCGCACCTCGACCGGGTGGAGAGCTATTCGCGCCCCGGCGTGTCCTTCGTGCAAGTCTTCCTGCGCGACAACACGCCGGCGAAAGAGGTGAAGGACCTCTGGTACCAGGTGCGCAAGAAGGTTTCCGACGTACACGGCGACCTTCCCGCCGGCGTCATCGGGCCCGGCTTTGACGACGAATATGGCGACGTCTATTCCGCCCTCTACATCCTGAGCGGTCAGGGGGCGGCGCCGGCCGAGCTGAAGCGGCAGGCGGAGGTCATCCGCCAGCGTCTGCTGCGCGTGCCGGACGTGGAGAAGGTCGACCTCATCGGCGAGCGGCCGGAGAAGATCTACATCGAGTTCTCTCACGCCCGCCTCGCCAATCTCGGCATCACGCCGCAGCAGGTGTTCGACAGCGTGGCCCGGCAGAACGCCGTGGTGGCGGGAGGCGCGGTGGATACCCGCTCCGACCGCATCAATCTGCGCGTCACCGGGGCCTTCACCGGCGTCGAGGCCATTGCCGAGGTGCCGGTGGCGGTGAACGGCGCGCTGCTGCGCCTCGGCGACATCGCCACCGTCCGGCGTGGCTATGAGGACCCGCCCTCCTTCCTCATGCGTCAGCACGGGCTGCCCGCAATCGGCATTGGCGTGTCCATGGCGCAGGGCGCCAACATCCTCACCCTGGGCGAAAACCTGAAGGTCGCCATGGCCGAGGCCACCGCCGAGCTGCCGCACGGCATCGACGTGACGCAGGTGGCCGATCAGCCGCACATCGTCGGCGAATCGGTGGGCGAGTTCCTGAAGACCTTCCTCGAAGCCCTCGTCATCGTGCTGGTGGTGAGCTTCCTCTCGCTCGGGTTCCGCACCGGCATCGTGGTGGCGCTGTCGGTGCCGCTCGTGCTCGCCATTGTCTTCCTCATCATGTTCTCCGCGGGCATGGACCTCCACCGCATCACCCTGGGCGCGCTCATCATCGCCCTCGGCCTCTTGGTGGACGACGCCATCATCGCCATCGAGATGATGGTGGTGAAGATGGAGGAGGGGTGGGACCGCATGTCCGCCGCCACCTTCGCCTGGACCTCCACCGCCTTTCCCATGCTCACCGGCACGCTGGTGACGGCGGCCGGCTTCCTGCCGGTCGGCTTCGCCAAGTCGTCGTCGGGCGAATATGCCGGCGGCATCTTCTGGGTGGTGGGCATCGCGCTCATCGCATCGTGGTTCGTGGCGGTGATCTTCACGCCCTATCTCGGCACGGTGCTGCTGCCGGACATGAAGAAGGCGGGCGGGCATCACGAGATGCACGACGGCCGCCTCTACCGGATGCTGCGCGGGACGCTGGAATTCTGCCTGCGCCACCGCTTCATGGTCATCGGCACGACGGTTCTGATGTTCGCCGGTTCGGTGGTGGCGTTCGGCTTCGTGCAGAAGCAGTTCTTCCCCACCTCCACCCGACCCGAGCTGTTCCTCGAAATCCGCCTGCCGGAAGGCACCTCCATCACCGTCACCGAAGCGACGGCGAAGAAGGCGGAGGCCCTCGTCGGAGACGATCCGGATGTCGCCACCCGCACCACCTATGTGGGCCGCGGCGCGCGGCGCTTCTGGCTCGGCCTCAATCCGGTGCTGCCCAATCCCAACTTCGCGCAGATCGTGATCGTGGCGAAGGATGTGGCCGCCCGCGAGCGGTTGAAGGCCCGGCTCGACGCAGAGCTGGCCGAAGGCGCCCTGTCCGAGGCGCGCGTGCGCGTGGACCGCTTCGTGTTCGGCCCGCCGGTGGGCTTCCCGGTGCAGTTCCGCGTGGTGGGGCCGGACCCCATCGCGGTGCGCGACATCGCCGAGAAGGTTCGGCTGGTGATGGCGTCCGACAAGGACGTGATCGACCCGCATCTCAATTGGGGCGAGCAGGTCAAGTCCATCACCCTGACCGTCGATCAGGACCGCGCCCGGGCGCTCGGCACCTCGCCGCGCGACATCGCCGAGACGCTGCAGACCCTGCTTCAGGGATATGCCATCACCCAGCTGCGCGAGGGCAATTTGCTCATCGACGTGATGGCGCGGGCCGTGCCGGAAGAGCGGGTGGACCTCGAACACCTCGCCGCGCTCACCGTCACCACCCGCAACGGGCTGGCCGTGCCGCTCGGGCAGGTGGCCCGCATCGGCTATGCCCATGAGGAGCCGATCCTCTGGCGGCGCGACCGCGACCTCGTGCTCACCGTGCGCGGCGATGTGCGGGACGGCGTGCAGCCGCCCGACGTCACCACCCGCCTCCTGCCCAAGCTGGCGCAGCTCAAGGCCGAGCTGCCGCCCGCCTACCGCATCGAGACTGGCGGCTCCATCGAGGAAAGTGCCAAGGCCAATGCCTCGCTGGCGGCGGTGTTCCCGGTGATGATCCTGGTGATGCTGACGCTGCTGATGATCCAGCTGCAGAGCTTCTCGCGCCTTGCCCTGGTGCTGGCGACCGCCCCCCTCGGCCTCATCGGCGCGGCGGCGGCTCTGCTCATCGCGCACCGGCCGTTCGGCTTCGTGGCGCTGCTGGGCCTCATCGCGCTCGCCGGCATGATCATGCGCAATACCGTGATCCTGGTGGACCAGATCGACCACGACATCCGTGAGGGGGCGACGCCGCACCGCGCCATCGTGGAGGCAACGCTGCGGCGGGCCCGGCCCGTGGTCCTCACGGCGCTTGCCGCCGTGCTCGGCATGATCCCGCTGGCGGAAAGCGTGTTCTGGGGTCCGATGGCGGTAACCATCATGGGCGGCCTTCTGGTCGCGACCGTGCTCACCCTGCTGGTGGTGCCGGCGCTCTATGCCACCTGGTTCCGCGTGAAGGTCACGGAGGGGGAAACCGCGCCGGCCGCGCTGCCGCAGCCGGCGGAATGATCTTCACCATCTGAACAGGACGCGCCCCGACGCCCCCCGGGGCCGTCCGCTCCGCCCGTTCCCGGCAACGCCCCCGCCGCGGACGGGCGGGGCGGCTTTTCCAACGTCGAGCGGAGCGTGCGACTCAGTCCTTCTTCTCGCGCAGGGCGAGGCCGAACATCAGCGTGCCGACGCCGTTGACGATGAGGTCCACGCCGAGGAAGAGGCCGAGGATGTAGACCGAGTTCACCGGCCAGCGGGCGATGATGATGAGGCCCAGCAGCAGGGTGACGATGCCGGAGACCACGATCCAGCCCCAGCCCTTGCCGTGCTGGGAGCCGAACCCGGCGAAGACCCTGAAGATGCCCTCGACGGCGAGCGCCACGCCGATCATCAGCGTGAGGACGCCGGCGCCGAGCAGCGGGTTGTACATGATGAGGGCGCCGGCCACGACGTAGAGCACGCCCGCCAGCAGCCAGTAGAAGAAGCGTCCCCAGCCCTGCACCCGGAAGGCATGGATGACCTGCACCACACCGCCCACCAGGATCAGCGCGCCCACATAGAGGGCGGTGACGACCGTGGAGGCCAGCACGTGCGCGAGGGCGACGAAGCCGAGCACGATGAAGGCGATGCCGAGCACAGCGAACCAGCCCCAGCTGGCGCGTACCGCGTGCAGCTGGTCGGCGATGGTGGAAGCGGGGGTGGGCGCAGATGCAGGCGTGGACATGGGCCTCTCCTGTCAGCTTGATCGCTGCTGGGGCCATCATATCGAACAGGAACGCCGCGCACAGTGGTCTTCCGCTCCGGCAGATTGCGGAGCCTGAGACCGGCCAAGGGTGCCTTAAACAGCAGACGGCCCGGCGTGGGCCGGGCCGTCTGGGTCCTGTTTTCCCGGCGGACCGGGATGCGCTCAGCGCTGCGCGGCGGGCTTGCCGGCCGAAGCGGTCGAGACGGGCGCCGGAGCGGCATTGGCCTGGGGGGCGGAGCTGCCCTTGGGCAGAATCACCACCTTGGTGCCGACCTTGGCGCGGTCATAGAGATCTTCGACATCGGCGTTCAGCATGCGGAAGCAGCCGGAGGACACGAACTTGCCGATGGTCTGCGGCTCGTTGGTGCCGTGGATGCGATAGACCGTGCCGCCGAGATACATGGTGCGTGCGCCCAGCGGATTGCCGGGGCCGCCGGCCATGAAGCGCGGCAGGTAGGGCTGGCGCTCAATCATCTCGGACGGCGGGCGCCAGTCGGCCCATTCCTTCTTCGCGGTGATCTTCTCGGTGCCGGCCCAGGTGAAGCCTTCGCGGCCGACGCCGATGCCGTAACGCACGGCCTTGCCGCCGCCGAGGACGAAATAGAGGTAGGTGTTCGGCGTATCGATGACGATGGTGCCGGCCGGCTGGGTGGTCACGTAATCCACCGTCTGGCGGCGGAAGCGCTCCGGCACCGGCTCGGTGGGATCGATGTTCTCGATGCGCGGACCGGACGGCGCCTCGGTGGTGCCGGGCACCACGGCGGAGTTGGGACCATAGGAGCCGGCGGGCGCGGGAGCGTTGTTCAGGCTGGCATAAAGCGCATCCTGATCCACCGCGCCGCGGCCGGAGCCGCCATAGCCGGGCTGCTGCTGGCCATAGGCCTGCTGCTGGGGCTCATAGGCGGTCGGGGTCGCCTGGCGTCCGTAGAGGTCGGGCGCCGCATTGTAGACCGGCTGGCCGCCATAGGCCTGCTGACCCTGCGCCGGCACCGCGGCGGGGTAGGGACCGGAATCGGGCGCCACGGGCATCGGACGGCTGGCGTAGCCACCGGGCGCGGGCTGCGGATAGCCCTGCTGCGCCGGCTGGGGATACGCCTGCTGGGGATACGCCTGCTGGGGATAGCCCTGCTGCTGCTGAGGATAGGCCTGACCCGGCGCCGGGAGATCCGTCCGCTCCACCTGGTCGCGGCGCACCGGCGCCTGCTGACGCGCATACGGGTCCGAATAGCCGGGAGGCGCCTCGCCATAGCCGCCGACAGGGGCGGGCGGAAGCGTGCCGGTGGCATCGTCCTGCTGGCCGCCGGGCAGGCTGTAGTTCGGTCCGCCGTAAGGCCCCTGTGCAGAGGCCGGAGCGGCAAGAACGGACGCCCCGAAGGCGGCGAGGAGAAGGGTATTGCGAAGGGTCATGCTTGAGGTGTTAACCGTGAAACGTGACGAAATTGGAAACGGGTCGCGGAAAAATTTGGCCCGTCTGGCGGTAGCTTGTTCCGGCTCTGCAGCTGGTGTCTTGCAACGGCTTTAGGCGCGCTCCTGTTCCCCGGCAATGCGAGATTGCGACAGGCGCGCGATCGTGATCGGCCTGTGGCGCGCGTGCATCGCAGCCCGCACTTGAATGCGGCGCGGTAAGGAT
>JAEWBL010000354.1 GCA_023391175.1 Pseudomonadota bacterium | reverse complement strand
TGCGGTGACCGATCCCGTCTCCGGCCAGCCGGACGCCAAGGCGACGCCGGTCGCGCTCGCGCCCTACGCCGCGCCGTTCGAGGGCTTCGTGCTGGCGCGCCGCCACATGGCGCTGCCGGAGGGCGTGTGGTGGGCGCGCGCGGCGCTGGAGGGCGGCTTCGGCTGGCGCATCGCCGGCCGCATGGCCCCTGAGGACTGGGCGCAATGGGTGAAGGCGGAAGGCCCCGCCGACGTCGCCGAGTTGAGCGACACGCCCTCGGGCCTCTACCGCGCCGCCGCCTTCGATGCGGACGGGCGGCTGGACTTCGCGCTGTTCATCGGCGCCGCCGGGAAACGCGTCGCCTGGGATGCGCTGAAGGGGCTGCTGGCGTCCGAGGTCTCGGCCGCCGACCGGCGCCTCGTGCTTTCCGGCCGCCGCGCCGGGGCGGGGGCGGAGTGCGGGCCTCTGGTGTGCGCCTGCTTCGGTGTGCCGAAGGATGCCATCACCGCCGCCATCCGGGACGGCGCCGCCGATGCTGCGGCGGTGGGCGCACGGCTCAAGGCCGGCACCAATTGCGGCTCCTGCCTGCCGGAAATCCGCAAACTGATTCTGGAGGCGAAGGCGCCGGCGTGAGGCGCCTCGCGCCCCGGACGCATGCAGCGAAAGCGGAATGCGAGCCGGCGCCCAGCGCAAGGGGACCGCCGAAGGCGCTTCCGACCCTGCCCCTCCCGGCTTCGACCCGCTGCGCGGGACCTCTTGCGCTGGACCCCGGATCAGCGCTCCGGCTTTCGCCGTCGCTTGTCCGGGGAGCCGCGCCCCTCACCGCCGTCGTCCTCCGGCCTGACCGGAGGACACATGGCGCCGTTCGCCCCTGCGTATGGACACCTGCTTGAACGCAAGGATGGGCCCTCCGGTCAAGCCGGAGGGCGACGGGAAGACCTCAGCCTTCCTTGCCTTCGGCCTTGGCGCGCTCGATGCCTTCGAGGATCAGCTTCTGCGCCTCGGCGGCGTCGCGCCAGCCGACGATCTTCACCCACTTGTTGGGCTCCAGATCCTTGTAGTGCTCGAAGAAGTGCTCGATCTGCTTGAGGGTGATCTCGGGCAGGTCGCTGTAGTTCTGCACCTTGTCGTAGCGCTTGGTGAGCTTGGAGGAGGGCACGGCGATGATCTTCTCATCCATGCCGGCCTCGTCCTCCATCAGCAGCACGCCGACGGGGCGCACCGAGATGATCGCGCCGGCCACGATGGCGCGGGTGTTGGCCACCAGCACGTCGCAGGGGTCGCCGTCGCCGGAGAGGGTGTGCGGGATGAAGCCGTAGTTTCCGGGATACCGCATGGCGGTATAAAGGAAGCGATCCACGAAGAGGGTGCCCGCGGCCTTGTCCATCTCGTACTTGATCGGCTCCCCGCCGATCGGGACTTCGATCAGCACGTTCACGTCGTGGGGCGGGTTCTTGCCGATCGGGATCGCGTCGATGCGCATGGGATGCTCGCTCTTGCCACTGGCTGCGGGACTGAAGATCCGCTCCGACCAAAGTCGAACCCGCACGGCACAAGGCTTTGCGGGCATTGCGGACCGGACGGGCTTTTGCCTGTCCGGGCGCTACCGCTGCCAAGCGAAGGCGGTCTTGTCCAGCGTTTTCGAGCCGAACTGCTCGGTCGAGGATGCGACCGGTTGCCCCCCCAACGCCTGATAGAAGCCCACGGCGCCTTCGTTTTCCGCCAGCGCCCACACCACGAGACCACCGAGCCGGGCGATGGCGAGATCGCGCCGCGCCGCCGCGAACAGCCGCTGGCCGAAGCCGAGGCCCTGGTATTGCGGATGGAGGTATATTTCGTAGATCTCGCCGCCATAGGGCAGCGCCTTGGCGCGGTTGCCGCCGTAATTGACGTAGCCGGCGATGTCCTCGCCCACCAGCAGCACGGAGAGGCGGCTGCCACGGCGGATGGCGGCATCCCACCAGCGCGGGCCGCGCCGCTCCACCATGCGCTCCAGCTCGATGCCGGGGATGATGCCGCGATAGGCGGTACGCCAGGCGTCGTCATGGACCGCCGCGATCGCCTTGGCGTCGGCGGGCTTGGCCCTGCGGATCTCGATCAGGCCGGTGGTCATGCCCTGATGGAAGCAAACCCTGCGGCTTCCATCAAGGGGCATGACGCAGGAGGCCCCCAACCGGCGGGGGATGACGCCGCGCGCCGTGCCGCGCGCGGGCCGAAACCGCGCGCGATCAAAGGCGGTTAGGCCGGCTCAGGCGGTAATCTCGGGGACGCGCGTGACATTCATCACAAAGCGGCGCTGCTCTCCCGCGGGGATGTGGAGAAGGCCGGGCTTCTCCACGAACGGGCGGGTATCGCCTTCCGGCGTCGCATAGCCGGACCACGGCTCGATGCAGAGATAGGGCGCGCCGGGCTTGGTCCAGATGCCGAGGTCCGGCATGCCGGGAAAGGTGATGTCCAGCCCCGGCCGGCCCGGCACGCCATACTGCAGCCGGTGCGAGTTGAGGCCGAGGAAGATCAGCGCATCGCGCTCGAACATGGCATCGTCCGGCGTGAGCACGCCGTCGGCGGCAGGGCTCGGCTCGCTGGCGCGGGACAGGAGGCCGTTGACCGGGCGATGGATGGGCGCAGGCTCGGGATGCTCGAAGATCACCCGGTGCTCGGCGCGGGTGCCGCCATAGGGCAGCGGCCAGAGAAAGGCCGGGTGGTAGCCGAAGCTTGCCGGCAGCGCGCGGGGGCCGGGATTCGTCACCACCGCCTCCATGGCGAGCGTCGCGCCTTCCAGCGCGAAGGTGACCTCCAGCGCGAAATCGAACGGGTATTCGGCGCGCGTGGCGTCGCTCGGCAGAAGGCGGAAGGTGGCCCGGTCCGGCGCCTCTGCCACCACCTCGAACTCCGAGAACCGCGCGAAGCCGTGCCGGCGCATGGGGTGGCCTTTGCCTTCATGCACGAGGGTGAGGTCCGGCAGCTCGCCGACGATGGGGAACAGGAGCGGCGCGCGGCCGGCCCAGAAGGCCGGATCGCCGTGCCACAGCAAGGCGCGGCCCTCCGCATCGGCGAGCGCCCGCAGCTCGGCGCCCAGCGTCGAAATCTCCGCCGACAGCCCGTCCGAGCGCAGCGATACGGTCCTGCTCATGGTGTCCCCCGGTTACGTCCCCGCTTCACCTGTAGCATCGCAGGGCGCCGGAGGGCAGGGACCGGGGCGGACCCGCTCACACCCGCTCGATATAGCGGGTCACCACATCCACCACATGCCGGCGCCGCGCGGCGCGCTCGTCGGCGGTGGCGAGGTCGCGGCCGAACGCGGTGGAGAGGGTGGGGTTGTTGGAGAAGTAGAAATAGCTGATGGCCGAGATGGTGAGGTAGAGGTGCAGCGGATCGATGCCCTCCCGCAGCGTGCCGTCGGCCGCGCCCCGCGCGAGGATGGCCTCCAGCCGGGTGATGAGGGAAATCTGCATCTCGCGCAGGCGGAGCGAGCGGCGCAGGTATTCGCCGCCGAGCAGGTTCTCGCTGTTCAAGAGCGGGATGAGGTGGGGGTGCTGGGCGGGATAGTCGAACTTGAATTCGGCAAGGCAGGTGATGGCCGCGAGCGGCGCCATGGCCTCCAGCGCCAGCTCCGCCTCGGCGACGCGCATGTCGGTGTAGACGCGCTCGAGGACCGCGAGATACAGGTCCTCCTTGCTGCCGAAATAATAATAGATCATGCGCTTGTTGGCGCCGGCCTCCTCGGCCACCACGTCCACCCGCGCCCCGGCGAGGCCCTTGGCGGCAAATTCCGCCTCGGCGGCTTCCAGGATGTTCAGCCGCGTCTTGTCCGCATCCCGCGTCGCCGCCTCGCGCTGCGGGGCGGCGGTGGAAGCGCGGGCCGCCTTGCGGGCGGGAGGGGATGCGGGCATCGAAAGATCCGGAACAGGCGGCGTGACAGGAGCGGTCCGCTCAAGCGCTGAGTCTTGCGCCGGGCCCGCGCGGCGAACGTTGCGACACGGCGAGCCGCTGTTCAAGTCCGATCGATTGCGGATGGAACAGGGCGGCATCCATGGGTTTGAGATCCGGCGCGATGTTCGGGCGGAAATCCATGTGCGCGAGCACGTCGCGCTCCATGTCGATGCCGGGGGCGATCTCGATCAGCTCCAGCCGGCCCGCGGCGCCGCGCCGGAATACCGCGCGCTCGGTGACGTATAGCGCCTCCTGTCCGATGCCGGCGGCATAGGCGCCGCTGTAGGTGAGCTGCTGCAGGCGCTCGACGAACTTGCGGTCGCGTCCCTCCCTGCGGATCACCGTCTTGCCGTCCGGCCAGGCCATGTCGAGCCCGCCGGAGGTGAAGGTGCCGGAGAACACCACCTTCTTGGCGTTCTGCGAGATGTTGATGAAGCCGCCGGGGCCGATGATGCGGTCAGAGAAGCGCGAGACGTTCACCGAGCCCTCCGCATCCACCTCGGCGAAGGAGAGGAAGGCGATGTCGAGCCCGCCGCCATCGTAGAAATCGAACTGGTAGGGCTGGTCGATCATGGCGTGGAAGTTGCGGCTGGCGCCCACCTCGTTGCCGCTCGCCGGCGCGCCGCCGATGAGGCCCTGCTCGTTGGTCAGCGTGATGGCATCAAGGCACCCCTCCTCCGCCGCCACGGTGGCGATGCCGGTGGAGATGCCCGAGCCGAGATTGCACACCGCGCCTTCATACAGCTCCAGCGCCGCGCGCCGGGCGATGACCTTGCGCGGATCGAACGGCAAAGGCGCGATGGCGGAGAGCGGGATCTTCAGCTCGCCAGCATAGGCGGGATTATAGTCCGACACATAAGTCTGCATCTGGGCGGGATCGACCACCACCACATCCACCAGAATGCCGGGGATCTTCACCATCTTCGGGTTCAGCGTGCCGCGCCGGGCGAGGCGCTTGACCTGCACGATGACGGTGCCGCCGGCCCGCTTGGTGGCCTGCGCCATGGAGATCATCTCGCCGAAGATGGCCTCCTGCTCCATGGAGATGTTGCCGTCCTCGTCCGCCGTGGTGCCGCGCAGGAAGGCGATGTTGGGCACGAACGGCTTGTAGAAGAGCCATTCCCGCCCGGCGAGCTGCACCACCTCCACCAGGTCTTCCGTCGCCGACGGGCTCTGGCGGCCGCCGCCGAGGCGCGGGTCGATGAAGGTGTTGAGGCCCACATGGGTGACGAGGCCGGGACGGCCGGAGGCCATCTCGCGGGTGAGCTGGGAGAGCGCGCCCTGCGGCAGGGTATAGGCCTCGACGCGGTCCTCCAGCGCCATCTTCTCCACCGGCGGGGAATCCACCAGCGTGCCGCAGACGACGCGCTTCAGGAGGCCGTCATGGGCGAGGTGGCCGACGCCCCGCGTCTTGCGGTCGCCAAGACCCACGGGATGCACGGTGGTGAGGTTGCGCGGCGCGCCTTCCTTCAGGAAGCGCTCGGCCACGGCGGCGATGAGCGTGTCCGGCACCGCATGGCCGCCGCCCGAGCCGCCGATGAGGATGGTGTCGCCACTCTCCAACAGCCGCGCGGCTTCCTCCGCGCTCAGAACGCGCATCGCCATGCCGAACCTCCCTGCCATTCCACCCGTGCCGCGGAGCCGCCGGCCGTTCCGGCCCGGGGCTCCGTCTTGCTTAACTCACTAGTTAGTTATATGTCTGGACGCGTCCATCGTCAATTCGCCCCGTGCCGCGCGGGCGCGCCCTCGTGCGCGCCTCGAGGCGGACGCGCGGCCAAGCCATCGGATCGTCCATGAGCAATTTCGAGACGCAGGAAGTGCTCAGCGTCCATCACTGGACCGACACGCTCTTCAGCTTCCGCACCACCCGCAGCCCGGCGCTGCGCTTCATCAACGGCCAGTTCACCATGATCGGGCTGGAGGTGGAGGGCCGCCCGCTGGTGCGCGCCTATTCCATCGTCTCGCCGAACTATGACGAGGAGCTGGAATTCTTCTCCATCAAGGTCCAGAACGGCCCCCTCACCTCGCGCCTCCAGCATCTGAAGGTGGGTGACCGCATCCTGGTGGGGAAGAAGCCCACGGGCACCCTCATCCACGACAATCTGCTGCCCGGCCGCACGCTCTACCTGCTCGGCACCGGCACGGGGCTCGCGCCCTTCCTCAGCATCATCCGCGATCCCGACACCTATGCCCGCTTCGACAAGGTGGTGCTGGCCCACGGCTGCCGCACGGTGGCCGAGCTGGCCTATTCCGATTACCTGACGAAGGAACTGCCCGAAGACCCCTTCCTCGGCGAGGAGGTGCGCGAACGGCTGATCTATTATCCCACCGTGACGCGCGAGCCCTTCCGCAACCAGGGCCGGCTCACGGATCTCATGACCTCCGGCAAGTTCTTCACCGACATCGGCCTGCCGCCCCTCGACAAGGCGCACGACCGGGTGATGCTGTGCGGCAGCCCCGCCATGATCGCCGACATCCGCGGCCTGCTCGACGCGCAGGGCTTCGCCGAGGGCAGCATGTCCGAGCCGGGGCATTACGTGATCGAGAAGGCGTTCGTGGAGAAGTAGGAGGGCGGGGCGCGACGCTTCTCCCGGCGCGCCCTGTCACGCTTCTTGCTTGGCCACCCCCATGGCCATGAAATTCTACATGACGCCCGGGTCGTGCTCCACGGGCATCCACATCCTGCTCGAGACGCTGGAACTGCCGTTCGAGGCGTGGATCATCAACATCCCCGCCGGCGACCACCTGCGACCCGACTATCTCAAGATCAACCCGCGCGGCACCATCCCGACCCTGGTGCCGGATGGCGGCGAACCCTTGTGCGACTTCAGGTCCATCGCGCTCTGGCTCGCCCACACCTATCCGCGCGGCAAGCTCCTGCCGGAGGATCCGGCGTTGGCTGCGCAGGCTGAGGAGCTGATGAATTTCGCCATCGGCCAGCTCCACGGCGAGGGCTTCACCCGCGTGTTCGTGGCCGAGCGCTATGTCGCGCCGGAGGATTCAGGACGTCTGAAAGACGACGTGACGTCCCACGGACGGGAGATCGTGACGCAGGGGTTCGACATCGTGGAGCGCCGCCTGCCGGAAGAGGGCTTCGCCGTGGGCGACCGCTTCTCCATCGCCGACGCGGCGCTGTTCTACAACGAGTTCTGGGCCGACCGCGTCGGCATCCCTCTGCCCCCGAAGGTGAAGGCCCACTACCAGCGCCTGCGCGCCCGCCCCGTGGTGCGGCAGGTGCTGGCCGAGGAGGGCTACCGGACTTGAACCGGAGCGCCGTCGTCCCACTGTCAGAAATCCGTCGTATCTGAGCCTCGCCGAAAGTCCCACACAGCCTTTCGACACCCGGCACCTGCCCTCGTGGCCGGCGCACGGGCGTGCTGTGCGTTGCGGGTAAGGAGGCGGAGGCATGGAGAAGACCCTGATCGTCGAGGCGCTCGGCGAGGGCGGGTTGCTGCTCCCGGCGCGGTTGGAACGTGCGCTTGCCGCCAACGACCGCGCCAAGCTGCGCATGACCGCTTTACAGGACGCCGCCGCCCGCGCCCGTTCCCCCGCAGCGCCCCTTCGCCCGCTGGAGGCCGAGGCGCGGGCCGCCGGCCTCTCGGGCGACGGGCTCGATGCGGTGGTCGCCAGCGCCCGCCTGCTCGACGGCGGCGCGTATCAGGTCAGCGGTGCCGGCCGCCTCACCCAGGCGATCCTCGACGACATCGCCGCCATGGCCGACCCGCTGGCCGCGGCCGGGGATGCGGGCGCGGCCACCTTCGCCGCGCGTCTTGCCGCCTTGCGCACGGCGTTCGCTGCGGGCACGGACGACATTCTCTCCGAGGCCGACCTCGTGCGCCTCACCAGCGCCCGGCGCGGGGGGGCGGACAGCGCGCATCTCCTCGTCATGGATTTGCACAAGGCGCTGAACCGGCTCTCCGCCGCCCTCTCGGCGGAGACGGTGGCCGGCGCGCGGACGCTGGGCATCGCGGAGGCGGACAAGCCGCGCATCGCCGCCTTCATGGCCGGGCTTGGCGAGACGCGCGGGCTGATCTTCGGCCATCCCGGCCTCGACACCACCGCGAGCCGCAACGGGGCGCGCCTCGTGATCCAGAACGACATCGGCACCACCGATGCCCATGTCATCATCATCGCGGTGGAGGGCCTCGCGGCCACCGTCACCTACACGGACGTCCACCGATCCCGCGCGAAATTCTTCATCTCCCTGTTTGCGGATGCCGGGGCGGACTGGACGCCGCTCGCCGAGCGCACGGCGGCGGGCATCGCGGGCGGCGCGGCCTTCCACCTCGTCACCGGGCGCTTCACGGCGAAGGACACCGAAGCGCTGGACCGCTTCCTCGCCGCCGTGGGCCGCAACATCGTCTTCCTCATCGACTGGAACAAGGCGCGCAAGGCGCTCCAGACCTTCGTGGACAAGCCCACCGCCATCGCTTTGCTGCGCGCCGCCGCGCGCGGGGCCATCGGCCATCGCGGCTTTCTGGAGATGGGCGGGCCGGAACTGGTGTTCGATGCCGTGCGCCGCAGCGCCGAGGGACGGGTGCCCTATGGCGCGCGGCTCGACCGGGTGCTGGGGCGCGAGGGCGCCGCGCGCTTCCTTGCCGAGATGCTGCGCCTCGCCAGCGAGGGATTGGCCGCCGGCCGCTCGGCCCGTCTCATCCGCGACGAGGTGCGGGCGGAACTCGCCCGCAGCTTCGGCTCGGTGGAGGAGGAGATGCTGGCCGTGGTGCTGCGCCAGCTCGGCATCGCCCGCATGCTGGCCGGCGAGGTGGCGGGAGTGCTCGATGGGCCGGCAGACCTTTCCGACGCCGCCCGCGCCGCGCTGCGCGGCCGCGCCAAGCGCCTGGAGGAGAAGGCCGACCGGCAGATCGTCGGCGCCCGCGAGCGGGCGAGCGGCCCATTCGGGCAGGGCGGCCGCTTCCTGCCCGTGGCAGATGCCGCCGAGCAGGCGGTGGACGCCTTCGAGGAGGCCGCCTTCCTCGCCAGCGCCGCGCGGCTGAAGCCGGGCTGCGCCGCCCCGCCCCTGCGCGATCTCGCCGCCGGCGCGGTCATCTGCTGCTCCGATCTCGTGCGCGCGGTGGCCGCCGCCAGCGAGGGCTCGGCCGGCCGGCGGGAGGACGTGACCGACACGCTGGAAGCCATCGACGCCGTGACCGAGGGTGAGCGCCGGGCCGACGCCGCCCATCGCAGGGTGCAAGAGGCCGTGCTGGCGCCCAGCACGCCTGAGCATTCCGTCGACGCCGGAGCGCTGGTCGCCACCCTGGAACTCGCCCGCGCCATCGAGGGCGCCACCGACGAACTGGCCCGCGCCGCCCTCGCGCTGCGCGCCTCGGTGCTGGAGGAGATGGCCCCGTGACGCACGAAACCAGGCACGCCGACCCCATCGCCTTCATCGGCCCCGGCGGCCC
>JAEWBL010000297.1 GCA_023391175.1 Pseudomonadota bacterium | reverse complement strand
GGTGAAGCGCGAGCGCCTGTCGGACGTGAGCGAGGACGACGGCTCGGGCCGCAAGGTGCCGGTGAAGCGCTGGCGCGAGACGCTGCCCAACGGCGTCTCCTACGAGACGCTGGACCTCGTGGATAATGGCTTCTACGACAACACGCCCGTCTATGAGGTGCCGCTCGGGCATTTCTTCATGATGGGCGACAACCGGGACAATTCCGCCGACAGCCGGGTGCTGAGCCAGGTGGGCTATGTCCCGTTCGAGAATCTCATCGGCAAGGCACAGCTGATCTTCTTCTCGATCGACGAGGGCGCGAGCGCGTGGCAGGTTTGGACATGGCCTTGGACGGTGCGATGGGATCGGCTGTTCACACGAGTGCATTGAACGTGGCGGGGCGCGACCTCGCGCATCTCGAGGAGCGGCTCGGCTACCGCTTCCGCGATCGCTCCATCCTTGAGCTGGCCCTGTCCCACATCAGCGCCGTGAAGGGCGAGGCGCCGCGCCTGCGCTCCTACCAGCGGGTGGAATTCCTGGGCGACCACGTGCTCGGCTCCGTGGTCTCGCACATGCTCTATCTCGCCTTCCCGGAGGGCGAGGAGGGGGAATTGTCCCGCCGCCTCGCCGAGCTGGTGCGCGAGGAAGCCTGCGCGGAAGTCGCGGAGGACATGGACCTCGGCCCCTTCATCCGCCTCGGCCCCGGCGAAAGCCAGTCCGGCGCGCACAAGCGCCGCGCCATTCTGGCGGACGTGGCCGAGGGCGTGGTGGCGGCAGTGTTCCTCGATGGCGGCTATGAGGCCGCTCATGCGCTGGTCGAGCGGTTCTGGCGCCCCCGGCTCGAGGCCCCGCGCCGGCCGCTGCGCGATGCCAAGACCGTGTTGCAGGAATGGGCGCAGGCCCGCGGCCTGCCGCCGCCCGCCTATCGCGAGGTGATGCGCTCCGGCCCGGACCACGCGCCCCGCTTCACCGTAGCGGTGGATCTGCCGGGCCTCGCCTCGGCGCAGGCGGATGGCGCCTCCAAGCAGAATGCACAGAAGGCGGCCGCTGCCGCCTTCCTCGTCCGTGAGGGCGTTTGGGAGAAGGACGAGGCCTGATGGCACCGAGGAAGAAGGCGGGCGCCGACACGGCCGCCCCGGATCAGCATCCTGCCGCAACGGAAGAGGACATCCTCGCTGCCGCCGCGCGGGAGGAAGCCGCCGAGGAGATCGCGGAGGACGAAATCTCCGACGACGAGATCTCTGACGACGATCTGCCGGATGACGATCTGGACGACGAGGACGACGATTTCGACGACGAGCTGGATCGCGTCGAGCGTGCGCCCCTGACGCCGCTGGAAGGCCCGACCCGCTGCGGCTTCGTCGCCCTGCTGGGCGCGCCCAATGCCGGCAAGTCGACGCTGACCAACCAATTGGTGGGCACCAAGGTCTCCATCGTCTCGCACAAGGTGCAGACGACGCGCGCCATCGTGCGCGGCATCGCGATGGACGGCGCGGCGCAGATTGTCCTTGTGGACACCCCCGGCATCTTCGCGCCCAAGCGCCGGCTGGAGCGGGCGATGGTGTCGAGCGCCTGGACCCATGCCGCCGATGCCGACGTGATCGCGCTGCTGGTGGATGCCAACCGCGGCCTGGATGAAGACATCGAGGCGCTGCTCGGCAAGCTCAAGGACATCCGCAAGCCGCGCGCGCTGATCCTCAACAAGATCGACCTCATTCGCCGCGACAGCCTTCTGGCGCTGGCCGCTGCGATTACGGAGCAGACCCCGTTCGACCGGGTCTTCATGGTCTCCGCGCTCACCGGCGACGGCGTGGAGGACGTGCGCCGCTGGTTCGCCGAGACGGTGCCGGAAGGTCCCTGGCTCTATCCGGAAGATCAGGTGTCGGATGCGCCCATGCGCATGCTCGCGGCCGAGATCACCCGCGAGAAGATGTTCCTGCGCCTGCACGACGAACTGCCCTACCGATCCACGGTGGAAACCGAGAGCTGGAAGGAATTGCGCAACGGCTCCGTGCGCATCGAGCAGACGATCTTCGTGGAGCGGGAAAGCCAGCGCAAGATCGTGCTCGGCAAGGGCGGCAACACCATCAAGACCATCTCCTCTGAATCCCGGAAGGAGATTTCCGAAATCATCGAGCAGCCCGTGCATCTCTTCCTGTTCGTGAAGGTACGCGAGAGCTGGGCGGACGATCCGGAGCGCTACCGCGAGATGGGGCTCGAGTTCCCCAAAGGCGGCTGAGCACGTCGCCGTGCGTTTGCGAAAGCGCAAGGCTGGATTGCGATCTTACGGCTGGATGCGGGCATCCATGCACGACATAACCGGTGGCGAACCCAACGGGGAGACGTGTCATGTCGAAGCCAGTCGTCGCGATCGTGTATCACTCGGGCTACGGCCACACCAAGGTCGTTGCTGAATCCGTGCTCGCCGGCATCAAGGAAGTCGATGCCGTGGAAGGCGTCCTCGTCTCCGTGGACGAAGTGGACGACAAGTGGGACGTGCTCGACGGCGCCGCCGCCATCATCTTTGGCGCGCCGATCTACATGGGCAACGTGTCCGCGGCCTTCCAGGCGTTTGCCGAGAAGTCCTCCAAGCGCTGGTTCGAGATGAAGTGGAAGGACAAGCTGGCCGCCGGCTTCGTCAATTCCGGCGCGCAGAATGGCGACAAGCACCAGGGCATCCATGCGATGTTCGGCCTTTCGCAGCAGCATGGTATGGTCTGGGTGGGCCTCGGCCTGCATCCGGGCAACAACAATTCCAAGGGTTCGCCGGAAGACCTGAACCGCCTCGGCGGCTTCGCCGGTGCCTATGCCCAGTCCAACATCGATGAAGGTCCGGACGTGGTGCCCCCCGCCACCGATCGCCGCACCGCCGCCCATCTCGGCCGCCGCGTCGCCGAGGCGACCGTGCGCTGGACCCGCGGCGCCTGACACGCGCGATCGGCGGCGCGTCTGCGTCTCGCCTCCTCCCCGCTTCCGCTTGGTGCGGCGGCGGGGTAATGGGGGGCGGAACGCTAGCGCCGCGGAGGAATCGCGATGAGTGACCGGAGCCTGCTCGTGGTGGTGCTCGCCGCCGGGGAAGGGACGCGCATGAAGTCGCGCCTCCCCAAGGTGCTCCACAAGGTCGCTGGCCGCACCATGCTCCACCATGTGCTGGCGGCGACCCGCGCCGCCGGCGCCACCCGCACCGCCGTGGTCGTCGGTCCCGGCCGCGAGGATGTGGCGGCCGAGGCGACGCGCATCGTGCCCGACGCGCAGGTGTTCGTGCAGACCGAGCGGCTCGGCACCGCCCACGCCGTGCTCGCCGCCCGCGCCGCGCTGGCCGAGGGCGCCGACGACGTTCTCGTGCTCTATGCCGACACCCCGCTGGTGCGCCCCGAGACGCTCGCCCGCCTGCGCGCGCCGCTGGCCGAAGGCGCCGCGGTCGCCGCGCTTGGCTTCGAGCCGGAAGACCCCACCGGCTACGGCCGCCTCGTCACCTCCGGCGACGAACTCGTCGCCATCCGCGAGGAGAAGGACGCGACCACCGCGGAGAAGGCGATCCGCTTCTGCAATGCCGGCTTGATGGCGCTTGCCGGTAAGGATGCCCTCTCCATCCTCGACCGCATCGGCAACGCCAATTCCAAGGGCGAATATTATCTCACCGACGCCGTGGAGATCGCCCGCGCCGACGGCCGATCCGCCGTCGCCGCGAAGGCCGACGCGGACGAGGTGGCCGGCGTCAACAGCCGCATCCAGCTGGCGGAGGCCGAGGCCATCCTGCAGAAGCGCCTGCGCCTTGCCGCCATGGCCGAGGGGGTGACGCTGATCGCGCCCGAGACGGTGTTCTTCTCCGCCGATACGGTGCTCGGCCGCGACGTGATCGTGGAGCCCAACGTGGTGTTCGGGCCGGGCGTGACCGTGGGCGACGATGTGATGATCCACGCCTTCTGCCATCTGGAAGGCGCCGATCTGGAGCCCGGCGTCTCCATCGGCCCCTATGCCCGGCTGCGGCCCGGCACACGGCTGGAGGCGGGCGTGCGCATCGGCAATTTCGTGGAGACCAAGGCTGCCCATATTGAGAGCGGGGCGAAGGTGAACCACCTCTCCTACGTGGGCGATGCCCATGTGGGCGCCAATGCCAATCTCGGGGCCGGCACCATCACCTGCAATTACGATGGCTTCTCCAAGTATCGCACCGAGATCGGTGCCGGCGCGTTCATTGGCGTCAATTCCGCGCTCGTGGCGCCGGTGACGATCGGGGCGGGGGCCTATGTGGGCACCGGTGCGGTCATTACCTCGGATGTTCCGGCGGATGCCCTCGCCATCGCCCGCAGCCGGCAGGTGGTGAAGGATGGGTGGGCGAAGGATTTCCGGGCCGCCCGGGCGGATGCAAAGAAGAAGGGGTAGGCGACGCCGGGGGGGCGCCTCGCCTGACACCAACAGAAAGGCGATGTGATTCCGAGCTTGGGCGCTTGAAGGGTAGGACTGGCGGCTTAGGAACGGTCCATTCAGCTTTTGCAGTGCACCTTGGGCGCGACAGTCAGCCGGGCCCAAAGGGGCACCGCCAACATCGGAGCAAGATCGCATGTGCGGGATCGTCGGCATTCTCGGGAAGAGCGCCGTCGCGGACAAGGTGGTCGAATCGCTCCGGCGCCTGGAATACCGCGGCTATGATTCCGCCGGCATCGCGACCTTGGAGAACGGCCACCTCGAAATCTGCCGCGCCGAAGGCAAGCTGCGCAATCTCGAGAACAAGCTCGACAAGCACCCGCCGAAGGGCCACGCCGGCATCGGGCACACCCGCTGGGCGACCCACGGCAAACCCTCCGAGCGCAACGCGCACCCCCACGGCACCAAGCGCGTGGCCGTGGTCCACAACGGCATCATCGAGAACTTCCGCGAGCTCAAGGAAGAGCTGAAGGCCGCCGGCGTCTCCTTCAGGAGCGACACGGACACCGAGGTCGTCGCCCAGCTGGTGGATCGCGAACTGCTCGCCGGCAAGGAGCCGGTGGCGGCGGTGGCAGCGGTGCTGCCGCGCCTCAAGGGCGCCTTCGCCCTCGGCTTTCTGTTCGACGGCAAGACTGATCTTTTGATCGCCGCCCGTCGCGGCTCTCCCCTCGCCATCGGTTACGGCAATGGCGAGATGTTCCTTGGCTCGGACGCCATCGCCCTCGGCCCGTTCACCGACCGCATCGCCTATCTCGAAGAGGGCGACTGGGCGGTCCTGACCCGCGAGGGCGCTGAGATCCGCGACGAGACCGGCCGCATCGTCGAGCGCGCCGTGCAGAAGGTGCCGGCCGGCGCCCTGCTGGTGGACAAGGGCAACCATCGCCACTTCATGGCGAAGGAGATTTACGAGCAGCCTGAGGTGATCTCCCACACCTTCGGCCATTATCTCGATCTCGACAGCGAGACCGTCTCGCTGCCCGAGCTTCCGTTCGATGCCAAGGAAGTGCAGCACATCTCCATCACCGCGTGCGGCACGGCGCTCTATGCCGGCGCGGTGGCGGAATACTGGCTGGAGCGCTTCGGCCGCGTGCCGGTCTCCACCGACATCGCCTCCGAGTTCCGCTACCGCGAGACGCCGCTGGCGCCCGGCGGCGTCACCATCGTCATCTCCCAGTCGGGCGAGACGGCGGATACGCTCGCCTCCCTGCGCTACGCCAAGGAGTGCGGGCAGAAGGTGGTAGCCGTGGTCAACGTGCCCACCTCCACCATCGCCCGCGAGGCGGACGTGGTGCTGCCCATCCTCGCCGGTCCGGAAATCGGCGTCGCCTCCACCAAGGCGTTCACCTGCCAGCTGGCGACCCTCGCCTGCCTGTCAGTCGCCTTCGGCCGCGCCAAGGGCGTGCTGTCGGCGGAGGACGAGCACAAGCTGGTGCGCGCCTTCATGGAAGTGCCGCGCCTGATGACCGAGGCGCTGAAGCTATCGCCGGAAATCGAGGTGCTGGCCCGCACCCTGGCGAAGGCGCGGGACGTGCTCTATCTCGGCCGCGGAACGAACTACCCGCTGTCGCTGGAAGGCGCGCTGAAGCTGAAGGAAATTTCCTACATCCACGCCGAAGGCTATGCCGGCGGCGAGCTGAAGCACGGCCCCATCGCGCTCATCGACGAGAAGATGCCGGTGGTGGTCATCGCCCCCCATGACCGCATTTTCGACAAGACCGTCTCCAACATGGAGGAGGTGGCGGCGCGCGGCGGCAAGATCATCCTCGTCACCGACCCCAAGGGGGCCGAGGCCGCGCCGGTGAATGCCGTGCAGAAGCTGATCCTGCCGGAGATGCCGGCCACCGTCTGCCCGATGGTCTATTCCATCCCGGTCCAGCTCATCGCCTACCACACGGCGGTCATCATGGGCACGGACGTGGACCAGCCGCGCAACCTCGCCAAGTCTGTGACGGTGGAATAGTCCGTCACGGGCGGTCCGTCACCGCCGAGTAGCGTGACGGTGGTTTGGCCCGGCGCGGGTGGCACAATCCCCCCGGGGTCGCCGGAAAATATGTTGCGCCGGATGGGAATTCGGCGCCTTCATTTCGAGACACAAGCCAACGCTCAAGCCTGGGTGCGGACGCCGGTCGATGCCTGCTGCGACGTTCCCCATCTTCATGAATGCGGTGGTGGCGGCGCTGTTCGCCGCCAGCTATCTCGCGCTGGCGCTGCTCCACCGCGGCTACACGGCGCCCCTGTGGTTCGCCGCCAGCTTCGGCGCAATCTTCATCACGCCGCTGGCACTGCTCGTGCAGTCCTACACCGGCTGGGTGATCCTGCTTGCCCCGGTGATCTATCTCTCCTTCGCCGCCTGCCTGATCCTGATGGTGCCGGGTCTGGCGGTGCTCTACCGCAAGCCCGTTCCGTGGGGGCTGGTGACGAGCCTCAGCATCCTCACGCTGGTCTGTGCCGCGCTGGCGCTGCAACTGCCGGTCAACACGCTGGTGCGCATCGTCTGCTACCAGCTGCCCTTCGTGATCGCGACGGCCGCGAGCTGCTGGGTGGTACTGCGCGACAGCCCGCGGCGGTTGCGCGACCTTCTGCTCGCCGGCCTGTTCGCGCTGCTGTGCATGCACGTGCCCCTCAAGGCGGCGCTGGCGGTCAGCCTCCACACGGGACCGCACCAGATCAACTACATGGATACGCCGTTCGCCGTGGTCGCCCAGATCAGCACGGGTATCCTGATGATCGCGACCGGATTCCTGCTGCTGGTGATCTCGGTGCTGGAACTGGTGCGCGAGACCCAGGAGGTGGCGGACACGGACGCCCTGTCCGGCCTGCTGAACCGGCGCGGGTTCGAGCAGCGCGCCTCGGACCTCGTGCATGGGCGGGCCGGAGCGGCGCCGTTCGCGCTGCTGCTCATCGACATCGACCACTTCAAGGCCATCAACGACACCTTCGGCCACGGCGTGGGCGACCAGGCCATCCGCGGCTTCGGCGGCATGCTCCAGCACACGCTGCCGCAGTCCGCGCTCATCGGCCGGGTGGGCGGCGAAGAGTTCGCCATCCTTCTGGAGCGCGCCTCGCCCGAGATGGCGCGGCTGCAGGCGGAATCGGTCCGGCTCGCCATCATCGGACATGACGATGCCGATCTGCCGCCCTTCACGGTCAGCATCGGCGTCGCGCTGGCCTCGCGGGCCGAGCCGCTGCAGACCACGCTCGAGCGGGCGGACGCCGCCCTCTACGAGGCGAAGCGGTCCGGCCGCAATCGGGTCTGCTGCGCGCAGGAGGAAGTCCACGCCGACAACGTGGTGCCGCTGCGCCGCTGAGGGAGCGCCGCCCTAACGGTTCGGCCGCGTCGCGATGAACACCGCCAGCACGATGAACAGCACGCCGAGGAAGGCGAGCACGAAGGTCGGTGCCCCAAGATACCAGCTGCCGGTGAAAGTGCCGATGAAGCTCGACAAGGCGAACAGCTTCACCATGGGCGGGATCGCCCCGGTCTCCCGCCAGCGCACGACGCCGGGGCCCAGCCAGCGGTGGTTGAGGAGCCAGGCCTCGAACTTCGGCGACGAGCGTGTGAAGCACCAGGCGGCGAGGATCAGGAACACCGTGCCCGGCAGCATGGGCACCACCATGCCGATGGCGCCGATGACGAGAAAGACGATC
>JAEWBL010000274.1 GCA_023391175.1 Pseudomonadota bacterium | reverse complement strand
CCGGCCCGGAAAACGGGGCGCCGCGGCTTTTAAGAACGCGCGGCGCCCGGGATGGTCAGCGATCAGCTCAGGCCTTGGGCTCTTCCGCCGCCGGTTCCTCCTCGGCGCCCACCGGGGCGACGATGGTGGCGAGGGTGTCATCGCCCTGGCCGGCCCAGCTGGAGCCAGCCGGCAGCTTGAGGGCGGACAGGTGGAAGGTGTCGCCGAATTCTGCGCCGGTGAGGTCGACCTCGATGGCGGCGGGGATGTTCTCCGCATCGCACTCGAGCTCGACGGTGTGGGCAACCACGTTCAGCGTGCCGCCGGCCTTGAGCGCCGGGGAGGCTTCCTGCTTCACGAAGTGCACCGGAACTTCCACCGTCACGGTCGCGCCCTTGGAGACGCGCAGGAAGTCCACGTGGAGGGGGAAGTCCTTCACCACGTCCAGCTGATAGTCGCGCGGGATGACGCGGTGCTTGGTGCCGTCCACGTCCACCTCGAACAGGGTGGTGAGGAAGTGGCCGGCATAGATGATCTTGTTGATCTCGATGAAGTCGAGCGAGATCGTGATGGGGTCCTGCTTCTCGCCGTAGATCACGGCGGGCACACGCCCGGCGCGGCGCTCGGCACGGGCGGCCCCCTTGCCGGCCCGCGGGCGCGCCACAGCCTTCAGTTCCTTGATGGCAGTCATGGCACTTGTCCTGATTTTCGAGTTTCCATCGCCGCATCCGTATGGACGCGCGATTTCGCCCTGCGGCACGCCTCCAGGGGGGCGCATGCCGAAAGCGAAGGCGCGCTTATAGCGGCGGAGCCCCGCCGATGCAAGGAAGCGGCGGGGTAAAAGGGCGGATCAGCGCGGGGTCGAAGACTGGCACGCGCCGGGCTTGCCCACCGGCGTGCCCTGGCCGAACCAGTTGCCGCACTTGTCGCAGCCGGAGACGGCAATGGCCAGCGCGGCGACGGCGGCGAGACGGATGGCGACGCGCATGACTTCTCCTCGGGAACCCGCGGCAGATTAGGCGATCCGCCGCGGAAGGAAAGGGGCCGCGCCGCCGCGGCCCCATTGCGGTCAGTAAACGATGACGTGCCGCACCACTTCGCCACGGTCGAGGCGGTCGAAATTCTCGTTGATGGTGTCGAGCGGCCCGGTGGAGGAGAGCAGGCGGTTCACCGGCAGCTTGCCGCGCTTGTAGAGCGCCATGAAGCGCGGGATGTCGCGCGGCGGTACGCAGCTGCCCATGTAGCTGCCCTTGATGGTGCGCTCCTCGGCGACGAGATGCACCGGCGGCAGCGAGATGCGGGCGTTGGGATTGGCGAGGCCGCCCGTGGTGGTGGTGCCGCCGCGGCGGGTGATCTTGTAGGCGAGCTCGAAGGCGGGGGCGGAGCCGGCCATCTCGATGGCGTGGTCCACGCCGCCGTGGGTCGCCTCCTTCACCGCCTCCACGATGTCCGCGTCGCTGGCGAGGAAGGTATCCGTCGCGCCGAGCTGGCGGGCGAGATCGAGCTTGGACGGCGAGAGGTCGAGGGCAACAATCTGGTCGGCACCCGCCGCCACCGCGCCCATCACCGCCGAGAGGCCGACGCCGCCGAGGCCGACCACGGCGACACTCTGGCCCGGGCGCACGCCGGCCGTGTTCACCACGGTGCCGACGCCGGTCATCACCGCGCAGCCGAACAGGGCCGCGTCGATCAGCGACATCTCCTTGTCGATCTTGATAATGGAGCGGCGCGAGACCACCGCATACTCGCCATAACCGGCGATGCCGCAGAGGTGGTAGATGTCGGTGCCGTCGTCGCACTTCAGCCGCCGCCCGCCGCCGAGCAGGGTGCCTGCGCCGTTGGAGGCCTGTCCCGGCCCGGACAATTGGGCACGGCCCTCCATGCAAGAGGGGCAGGTGCCGCAGGTGGGCACGAAGCTCATCACCACATGGTCGCCGGCATTGAGATCATCCACGCCCGGCCCGGTCTCCACCACCACGCCTGCCGCCTCGTGGCCGAGCACCATGGGGAGCTGGCGCGGACGGTCGCCGTTGATGACCGAAAGGTCGGAATGGCACAGGCCGGCCGCCGCCACCTTGATGAGCACTTCGCCGGCCTGGGGCGGCGCGAGCTGAACCGTTTCAATCGAGAGCGGACGCGTGTCCGCATAAGGCTTGTTGACCGGAGACGTGCGCAGGACGGCGGCGCGGATCTGCATCTTTTCCTCCCGATGCTGTTACCGCGTTTTCGGACGCCGTGGGGCGGAGCGTCAAGCGCGGGAGACTGCGCATTTCGCAGGGGGAGGGAGCCGTCTCCCGCTCTGGACGCATGGAGCGTGAGCGGGAGCGGAGATGTGTGCGTCAGGCCGCTTCAGCCGCCATGCCCGAGAGCAGCAGGTCGGCCGTCTGGCCCGCCAGAAGGGCGACATTGGCGTCCTTGGTAATCATGGCGGCGACGATGGCGCCATCGATCAAGACGCCCAGCTGGTGGGCGGCGCCGTTGGGGTCGCGCGCACCGGCCTCGGCCGCGAGGCGGGTAATGGTCTCCAGCACCACCTTCTTGTGGGCAAGGGCGATCTGGCGCATGCGGTCGTCGGCCTTGTCGTGTTCCGCCACCGCATTGATGAAGGGGCAGCCGAAGAAGCGGGCGTCGCCGAACCATTCGCGCAGCACCGGGAAGATGCGGCGCAGGCGCATCTGCGCGGTTGCCTCGCCTTTCAGCAGTTCGCCGAGAAACCAGTCGCGCCACGCTGCGCCCTCGCGCTCCAGCACCGCCTCTACCAGCCGCTCCTTGGAGCCGAAGGACTTGTAGAGGGTCGCCTTGGCGGTCGCGGCCTCGGCCACCACGGCATCCACGCCCACCGCGTTGATGCCGTACTGGCAGAACAGCCGCGTCGCAGCCTGGAGGATGCGTTCGCGCGCCTTCGGCTCCGCCTCCCCGGCGTCCGGTGCGGCGTGGGGATTGGCCTTGGGGCGGATTGCCTTCGCTTGCTGCATCGCTTCTCACCATTGTGCTGCTTTCGCGAGCACTGAGACAGACCTGTCTGTTTTCTACAGGCACGAGCCGTGCCGGACAAGCCGCGTCCCTTCTTCCCACAGCTCCTTATTTCTCATGAGGAAATGCAGTTCTCCTTCAGTCCGCTGCCTCGATCGGCAGATCTGGCATAGGGCGTGCATAAGACAGAACGGTCTGTCTACACGACCCAAGGAGATCCTGATGACTGCGCCCCAGACCGCACTGACCGGCTGCCTCGCGCCAGAAGCGACCAAGGGCTGCCTTGCGCCCATCGACAAGGAAGGCCTCGCCAAGCTGATTGCGGCCGGCAAGGCGGACCCCAAGGTCATCAAGACGCTCAAGTGCAAGACCGTCGCCGAAGGCCGCTTCCGCCACGCCAACTACATCCGCAATCTCGAGCCCTACATCGTCGACGAGCCCCCGGGCCTGCTCGGTGACGACACTGCCCCGAACCCGTCCGAGGCGTCCCTGGCCGCCCTCGGCTCCTGCCTCGCCGTGGGCCTCCACGCCAATGCGGTGCATCGCGGCTGGACCGTGCGCAAGCTCGAGCTCCAGCTCGAAGGCGATCTCAACATCACCGCCGTGTGGGGCACGGGCGACGTGAGCGAGAAGCCGGTCGGCTTCACCGACGTGCGCGTGAAGGTCGACATGGAGTGCGACGGCGTGCCGAAGGAAGAGGTCGAGGCACTCATCTCCCACGTCACCAAGTGGTCGCCCGTGGCCAACACCTTCGTGCGCCCGGTGAACCTCGAGGTGGCGCTCGGCTGAGCAAGCCCGCTCCGGACGCCCGGCCGCCCGCGGCCGCATCCCTGCCCGGCGTGTGCCGGGCAGGCTCCCGCCCTCTCCCCGTCGAGGATCGCCATGTCGATGCCCGTGCACGCCGCCGTCACTGCCCTGTCGCCGCACGACCCCGCTGCGGTCG
>JAEWBL010000222.1 GCA_023391175.1 Pseudomonadota bacterium | reverse complement strand
ATCCCGGGCAGCCGCCTCGCGAGCATGGTCTTGCCGCTCCCCGGCGGCCCGAACATGAGCAGGTTGTGCCCGCCGGCGGCGGCGACCTCGAGCGCGCGCTTCGCGTGCTCCTGGCCGGCGATGTCGGCGAGGTCGAGTCCCGGGCCTTCGCCGGGGTCGCCCGGCGAGGCAGCTTCCGGCGTCTGCGTCGCGAGCTCGCCGCACCCGCGCAGCCAGCTCACCACCTCGCCGAAGTGGCGCGCCGGGTGGACCTCGAGACCTTCGACCACCGCGGCCTCGCGCGCGTTGTCGAGCGGCACGACGATCGCCCGTGCGCCGCACGCCCGCGCGTGAATCGCCTGCGGGAGCACGCCCCGAACCGGCTTCAGCTCGCCCGAGAGCGAGAGCTCGCCGGTGAAGTGGACGGCCTCGTAGGACGCCGGCGGGATGCACTCGCACGCGGCGAGCAGCGCGACTGCCATCGGGAGGTCGAACGACGTCCCCTCCTTGCGGAGGTCGGCGGGGGCGAGGTTCACGGTGATGCGGCGATCGCTGACGGTGATCCCGAGCTGCCTCACCGTGGAGAGGACGCGGACCTTGGCCTCCTGCACGCCCTTGCCCGCGAGCCCGACGAGGTTGAACTGCGGGAAGCCGCTGGTGCAGTCCACCTCGACGTCCACCCCGATCGCTGAGACGCCCATCACCGCGGACGCGCTGACCTGTACGAGCATGGCGCGTCGCTGGAGCAGCGGCCGTGCCGATCGTCGGCGACCGCCGGGGCGCGGTTTCTCGAGGTGACCGGGTACGCGGCGCGTCCGGCGGCACGAGGCGCGGTCGGCGTGCTCCGCCGGTGCGCGTGATCACGTCCCCGGGGCGCCGGAGACCGCGATCGGCGGCGAGGTCTGGGCGAGGAGCTCGTCCACGTAGCACCAGCTCCAGGTCTCGCCGGGCTCGAACGAGCGCACGACGGGGTGGCCTGTCGACTTGAAGTGCTTCGTGGCGTGCTTGTTCTTCGACGAGTCGCAGCAGCCCACGTGCCCGCACGTGCGGCACATCCGCAGGTGAACCCACCGGTCGCCGAGCGCGAGGCATTCCTCGCATCCGTTCGTACGCGGGGGCGGATTGCCGGCTTCCTCCAGATGGCTGCAGCTCATGGCGCTCCCTGCATGAGGTCCGCTCCCGCGCTGCTCGGGGTCGGCATCCTCGCGGCGGTTCGGGGCGCGAGCGCGGCCTCGCGCATCTCGCCCAGGTATTCGTGCACGTACTGGACGGCGACGGACCCCTCCCCCACGGCCGAGGCGACCCGCTTCGCCGATCCGTGCCGCACGTCTCCGGCGGCGAAGACGCCCGGCATGCTGGTCTCGTAGCGCTTGGGTCGGCGCGCGGACGGCCAGGCGCCGTCCGGCAGGTCCCGCCCGGTCAGGATGTAGCCGCCGGTGTCCCGCTCGAGGGTCCCGGCGAGCCACTGGGTGTGGGGCTGCACGCCGATGAGCACGAAGAGCATGCTCGCCGGCACGACCTCGCGCGCGCCGCTGCGCAAGTCGCGGATGGTGAGCGACTCGAGCCTGGTCGTGCCGCTCCCGTCCACGATCTCGCACCCGAGCCGCACGTCGACGTTGGCGGCCTGTCCGATCTGCTGGACGAGGTAGTCGGACATGTGCTTCGACAGCGACTCCGCGCGAACGATGAGCGTGACCTTCCGCGCGTGCCGCGCGAGGTGGACCGCGGCCTGGCCCGCGGAGTTGCCGCCGCCCGTCACGAAGACGTCCTGGGCGCGTGTCAGGCGCGGGTCGAACGTCGTGTAGTACACCCCCGTCCCCACCAGCGCTTCGAGTCGCGGGATGCCGAGCCTGCGGTAGCGCGCGCCGGTGGCGATGATGACCGCGCTGGCGGTCAGCTCTCGGCCGTCCGACAGCGTGAGCACGCGCTCGTCACCGCTCGCACGCAGGTTCGTGACGTCGCGCGCGAGCACGTACTTGGCGCCGAACAGCCAGCCCTGCTGGTACGCGCGCTGCGCGAGCTCGGCGCCGCTGATGCCGCGCGGGAAGCCGAGGTAGTTGCGGATGAGCGAGCTCGCTCCTGCCTGGCCGCCGATCGCCTCCCGCTCCACGACCAGCGTCCGGAGCCCTTCGGAAGCGCCGTAGACCGCCGCGGCGAGCCCGCCCGGGCCGCCTCCGATGACCGCCAGATCGCAGCCGAGCGGTCCTTCCGCGCGATCGGACAGCACGTCGCCCAGGTCCGCGTTGGTGGGGGCGACGAGCGCGGTGCCGTCGGCCAGCACGACGACCGGGAGGTGATCCGCCGAGAGCCCACGCTCCGCCAGGAGGCGCTTGCCCTCGGCGCTGGCGACGGGGTGGAATCCGTGCGGGACTCCGCTCCGCGACAGGATCTCGCGCACCTCGTGGGAGCGGGGCGACGGGTCGTCCCCCACGACCTTCACGATCTCGAGGCTCGGGCGGTACGCGCGGGTCCACTCGGCGAGGAACTCGCTGACCGGCGGATAGAGGTGGACCTCCGCGGGGACCCACGGTTTGGTCAGGTAGTAGTCCAGCTCTCCGTACGCGCAGCCCTTCAGGATCTCCGGCGCGGCGTCGCGATCGCCCCACGGGACGAGCAGCGCCCTCTTGGCGAGCGGCTCCAACGCGCGGATTCGCCCGAGCAGCTCGCGTCCGCTCATCTCGGGCATCCACTGGTCGGCGATGACGAGCGCCACCTCCTCGCCGCGCGATGCGGCGCGCTCGACGTCCTCGAGCGCGCCGCGTGGCGTCAGGTGGGGAGCGATCCGGTAATCGGCGCCGAACCGCCGCTGGAGCGCCTCCAGCAGGAGAGCCAGCGCGCCGGGCTCGTCGTCGACGACGACGATGACGGGTTTGTCCCCCATGGCTCGCTCCTTTCGCCGCGACGAGACGCTAACCGCCGCGCGCGCCGTTTCAACGCACGGCGAGGCCTGTCGCGCATGGGCGGCGTGCGGGCGAGCGAGGGGCCGAAGCGCGGCGCGCCGGCGCCAAAAAGAAGCGGCCGCCGGCTCCTGGCCGGCGACCGCGCGCTTCCCGAAGGCGCCAGCCCGCTCGCGAGCGAGCCGGGCCGA
>JAEWBL010000052.1 GCA_023391175.1 Pseudomonadota bacterium | reverse complement strand
GCATCGAGGAGCGCGCCCACGAGCGCATCGACCGGCTCTCCGGCGGCTGGCAGCGCCGCGCCAACGTGGCGGCCGCCCTCGTCGGCAATCCGCGCCTGCTGGTGCTGGACGAGCCGACCGTGGGTGTCGATGCCCCGGCCCGCGCCGACCTTGCCGCGCTGGTGCAGCGCCTCGCGGCGGATGGGCTCGGCATTCTCGTCATCACCCACGATTTCGCCTTCGCCGAAGAGGTGGCCGAACGCGTTGCCATACTCTCCGAGGGGCGTATCGCGCTCGAGGGGCGCCTCGCCGCCCTCATCGCCGCGCGCTTCCCCAACCAGCGGCGCGCCGCCGTCACCTTCGCCACGCCGCCCTCGCCGAACGGGCGGCAGGTGCTCGCCCTGCGTGGGCTGAGCGGCGATGAAGGCGGCACCTCCTTCAGCGGCGTCGTCTCCGATACGCCGGAGGGTGCAGGCGGGCTCATCGCCGCGCTCAAGGTGGCCGGCCTCGTGCCGCGCACCATCGCCTTCGAGGCCGCGGGCCTTGATGCGCTCTATGCCGACGTGACCGGGAGCCCGCCGCCATGATGGGCGCCATCGTTCGGGCCATGGCGCTCACCCTGATGCGCGACCGCGGCGCGCTGATGATGACGTTCGTGCTGCCGCCGGTGCTGTTCATCCTGTTCGCCGCGGTGTTCGCCGGCACGGGGGGCGAAACCTCGGTCATCAAGGTGGCGGCGGCACGGACCACGGATGCGCCGTCGGCCACGGCCTTCCTCACGGCGCTCGGCCGCGCCAGCGACAACGATCTCGTCCTCGTCACGCCCGAGGAGGTCCGTGCCCGGGTGGCAGACGGCCGCGCCGATGTGGGTCTGGTGGTGCGGGGCGATGTGGCTGCCGCCACGGACAAGCCGCCGCTGCTGGTCATCACGGACCCCGCCCGCAATGTCGCCGCCGCCCTGCTGTCGGCGCGCATCCAGCGGGTGTTCACCGACGACCTCCCCGGCCTCGCCATCCGCCGCGTGGCGGCGCAGATCCAGGTGCTGGTGGGCGCCTTCTCGCCGGAGCAGACATCGCGGCTGGAACAGTCCATCGCCCGCGCGCCGGAGCTGGTCGCGGGGGGCGGCGCCGAGCTGATGGAGCGCCAGCCGCTCACCCGCCGCCGCTCCGAGCCGGGGGTGAGCTATTATGCCGGCGCCATCGCCATGCTGTTCCTGCTGTTCTCGGCCGTGCAGGGCGCCGGCAGCCTGGTGGAGGAGCGGCGATCCGGCGTGTTCGACCGCATCGTCATGAGCCGCGGCGGCGTGCTGGCGCTGGTGGGGGGCAAGCTCGCCTTCCTGATTCTGCAGGGCCTCGCGCTCTCGGCGGTGCTGTTTGCCGTGGCACAGATCGTCTATGGCGTGAACGTGCTGCCGAATTTCTGGACCTTCGCCGCCGTCGCGATCGCCGCCTCGGCCGCCGCCGCCGGCATCGCCCTGCCGCTGGCGGCGGTGTCGCGCACCCGCCAGCAGGCGCAGACGCTCTCCACCTTCGCGGTCCTGCTGCTCTCCGCCGTGGGCGGCAGCATGGTGCCGCGCTTTCTCATGCCGGAATGGCTCCAGCAGGCCGGCGTGCTGACCCCGACGGCCTGGGGCATCGAGGCCTTCCAGGGCGCGCTCTGGCGCGGCGAGGGCATGGCGACGCTCGCGCCGTCGCTGCTGATCCTGCTCGGCTGGGCTGCCGCCGGCGCCGCCGTCACGCTCTGGTTCATCCGGCGTCAGGTCCGGCTGGCCTGACCGTCCGGCCCCGGTGGCCCCCTGCGACACGAAATCCTGAACGCCCTCGGCGCTTCCATCCGGCGCGCGCGCACACTAGAACGCGGTCATGGCGATCCTCGACCTTGCCAATCCGGTCCGCTTCCTCAGCCTGTCCGCGCGCATCCTGCCCTGGATCGCCGCCGCGGCGGTGGTGACGCTCGCAATCGGCTTTTACCTCGCCTTCCAGGCGCCGCCCGATTACCAGCAGGGCGAGACGGTCCGCATCATGTACATCCACGTGCCGTTCGCGTGGCTGGGCCTGTTCGGCTACTCGATGATGGCGGCCTCCTCCATCGGCATCCTCGTATGGCGGCATCCCCTGGCGGACGTGGCGCACAAGGCCGCCGCGCCGGTGGGCGCGACCTTCACAGCTCTGTGCCTCATCACCGGCGCGCTCTGGGGCCGGCCCATGTGGGGCACCTATTGGGTGTGGGATGCGCGGCTCACCTCCATGCTGGTGCTGCTGCTGCTCTATCTCGGCCTCATGGCGCTGCGCGCGGCCATCGACGATCCCAACCGCGCCGGCCGCGCCGCCGCCGTGCTCACGCTGGTGGGCTTCATCAACGTGCCCATCGTGAAGTTCTCCGTGGACTGGTGGAATACCCTCCACCAGCCCGCCTCCGTCTTCCGCATGGGCGGCTCCACCATCGATTCCAGCCTGCTGTGGCCGCTGCTCATCTGCGCCGTCGGCTTCACGCTGGTGTTCATCGCTCTGCACATGCTCGGCATGCGCACGGAAATCCTTCGCCGCCGTGTGCAGGCGCTGGAAGCCCGCGCCGCGGCGGAAGCTTTGGCCTGAGCCCGCGCGCATGACCCATTTCGTCTTCATCGCCGCGTCCTACGGCGTCTCGCTCCTCGCCCTCGGGCTTCTGGCCCTCTGGCTGATGCTTGATTATCGCAGCCAGCGCCGCACCCTTTCGGAGCTGGAGGCGCGGGGCGTCGGCCGCCGCAGGGCCAATCGCACGGGAGAAGCGGAATGAGCGATCCCGTCGTTACCCCCGCCCGTCCGCGTCGCCGTCTCTGGCTGGTCGCGCTGCCGCTGATGGTGTTCCTTGCGCTGGCAGCCTTGTTCTTCTCGCGGCTGGAGACCGGGGGCGATCCCTCGCGCATTCCCTCGGCTCTGGTGGGCAAGAAGGCGCCGGTCGTCACCCTGCCGCCGCTCGCCGGGCTGAAGGGGCCGGATGGCCAGCCCCTGCCCGGCATCGATCTCGCCGCGCTGGGCGGCAAGCCGGCGCTGGTGAATGTGTGGGCTTCCTGGTGCGGCCCGTGCCGCGACGAGCATCCCATCCTGATGCAGCTCGGCAAGGATCCGCGCTTCAGCCTCGTGGGCATCAATTACAAGGACGCGCCGGACAATGCCCGCCGCTTCCTCGGCCAGTTCGGCCTGCCCTATCAGGCGGTGGGGGTCGACCCCAACGGGCGCGCGGCCATAGAATGGGGCGTATACGGTGTGCCCGAAACCTTCGTGGTCTCGAAGGATGGCACCATCGTCCACAAGTTCGTGGGGCCCCTGACACCCGAGGTGGTGACGGGCACGCTCCTGCCGATGATGGCACGTCTCTCCGGCGGCTGAGGCCCAGCCCCCCGAGCCGTCGCCCGAGGAAATCCCGATGGCCTTCTCCCCCGAAGAGATCGAGCGCTACGCCCGCCACATCGTGCTGCATGACGTGGGCGGACCGGGCCAGCAGAAGCTCAAGGCGGCCACGGTGCTGGTGATCGGCGCGGGCGGCCTCGGCGCGCCGGTGCTGCTCTATCTTGCGGCCGCGGGGGTCGGGCGGCTGATCCTGGTGGAGGACGATGTCGTCTCCCTCTCCAATCTCCAGCGGCAGGTGATTCACCGCACCCAGGACATCGACCGGCTGAAGACCGACAGCGCCCGCGACGCGGTGGCCGCCCTGAACCCCCATGTGGAGTTGGTGACGCATCCGGTGCGGATCGATGCCGGCAACGCGCTGGAGCTGATTTCTGAGGCCGATCTGGTGGTGGACGGGTCGGACAATTTCTCCACCCGCTACCTCGTCTCGGATGCCTGCGTGCTGGCGAAGAAGCCGCTGGTGACGGCGGCGCTGGGGGCGTTTGATGCCACCATCACCACCATCCGCGCCCACGAGACCGGGCCGGACGGCAATCCCAATCCCACCTATCGCTGCCTCTTCCCCGAGCCGCCGCCGGCGGGCAC
>JAEWBL010000023.1 GCA_023391175.1 Pseudomonadota bacterium | reverse complement strand
ACATCGAGGCCTGGTCACCAAGGCAGAAAAAGTATTTTGAAGTGGGAAGCTGTTCAAACCTCGGCGATGCACAGGCCCGCCGCCTGAAAATCCGTGTGGACGGGGAAAGCGGCAAATATTTTGCACACACCCTGAACAATACTGTCGTGGCTCCTCCAAGAATGCTGATTGCATTCCTGGAGAACAACCTGAATGCCGACGGTTCCGTGAATATTCCGGCAGCGCTGCAGCCGTACATGGGCGGGATGACTGTAATAAAATAGAAATAGATTAAAAATAAGGACACAGTTAAGGTAGTTTGACAAAACTATTTTGTACTGTGTCATTTTTTATAGTAATTTTCCCTTCACATTATTCCATATAGCCAACACATTATTCCATTCTGTGTAACCCCATATCAATGTATTATAATTACATAACGTGGTCAAAAGCCATAAAATAAAGGAGGATACATTATGAAACGAAAAGTTCTGATTGTTGGTTTAGTATTATCATTAATACTATCAACTGCATTGGTTGGGTGTGGAGGCGGTTCAACTTCTGCAGAAGCAACAAAGTCGACCGAACTGTCTAAGGCTGCATCATCAACTGCTGCCACAAGTGAAACTTCTACTGAACCTGTTACACTTACATATGGTCTCTGGGATTCCAACCAGGCAGTTGGTATTAAAACAATGGCAGATGAGTTTACAAAGGCTAATCCAGGAATAAACATTGAATTACAGGTAAATGGATGGAATGATTATTGGACAGCCCTTGATGCCGCTGCAGCAGCAGGAACTTTACCTGATACTTTCTGGATGCACTCTAATAATATTTATAAATTCGCTTCACAAAACATGCTGATGGATTTGACAGATAAATTAGCTTCAAGTGAAAAAGTAAAAATGGGTAATTTTCCTAAGGGGCTGGTTCAAATTTATAGCCTTAATGGAAAACAATATGGAATTCCAAAGGATTTTGACACTATTGGCTTATGGTACAACAAAACTATGTTTGATGCTGCAGGTGTAAAATACCCGGATGATGCATGGACATGGAATGACTTGTATAATGCTGCTAAAAAGCTCACTAAAGCAGATAAATCACAGTATGGCTTCCTTGCTCCACTTCATAATCAGGAAGGCTTCTATAATTTTATATATCAAAACGGTGGTACTGTAATTACAAGTGACAAAAAGTCAGGCTATGATGATCCTAAGACCATAGAAGCGATGGATTTCTATGTGAAGTTTGTTAAGGAAGGTTTATCACCAGAAGTGTACGATGATGCTGAACGTGCACAGGATATGCAAAATGGACTTGCAGCTATGGGTTTCTTCGGGTCATGGAACCTCTCAGGTTTTACTTCAAACGAATACATGGCAAAGAATTTTGATGTGGCTGTTCTTCCTAAGTCCCCAAGCGGCGGAAAAGCGTCTATATTCAATGGTTTAGGTATTGCAATTGCTCCAAATACAAAGAATGCTGATGCAGCATGGAAGTGGGTTGAGTATCTTGGCTCAAAAGAGGGTCAAACAAGACAGGCAGAGCTTGGTGTAGCTATATCTGCCTTGAATGGAACTGCGGATGCATGGGTTAATTCAAATAAAACCTTTAACATTAAGTGTTTCTTAGATATGGTTCAATACGCCCAAATCAGACCTTACTCAAATCTGACGGCAGTTTGGGAGGATAAGTGCTATGAGGCATTAAAGGGCGCATTCACAGGAGAAAAAACCGTTGAACAAGCTTGTAAGGACGCAGCAAAAATCATGAATGACAGCCTGGCTCAGGAAAAATAACATATAACAATAAAGGGTCAATAGGTTTATGCGGCAGTCCCTTTAGGCTGCCGCGTAAATTGTAATAATTAAGCCCAACAGGAGGAAGTAATCATATGAAAGGTCAACTATGCAATAAGTCGAAATTAAATGAGTGGTTCTGGGGTTGGTTTTTAATAGCTCCTACAGTTGTCGGGCTTATAATTTTGAATATTTATCCGGCAATACAAACTTTTTATATGAGTTTTTTTAAGAGCGGTGATTTCGGACGGAATAATATTTTTATAGGCTTTGGAAATTATCAGAGAATGTTTAACGATCATCAGGTATGGTATGCAGTATTAAATACCTTCAAATATACAATATTGGTAGTACCGCTGGGAGTGTTTATTTCAGCAGTTTTAGCAGTATTAATGAACAATAAATTAAAGGGTCAGAACCTTTACAGGGCAATTTATTATATTCCCGTAATAGCAACTCCCGCAGCAGTAACCATGCTTTGGAGATGGTTGTACAATTATAATTTCGGATTGATAAATGTTACCCTAAATAAAATAGGGTTTGATTCGGTAAAATGGATTGATAATCCTAAAATAGCGATGATATCTATTGCTATTATCGGAATCTGGAGTTCAGCCGGTTATAATATGGTGCTAATATTAGCTGGCTTACAGGAGATACCACGAGTTTATTATGAGGCATCCAACATTGATGGTGCAAATGCGGTAGTACAATTCTTCAAAATTACATTACCTATGGTTTCATCACAGATATTCTTCGTTGTTATAACCTCAATTATACAGTGTATGCAGGTGTTTGACGTAATCTACATGATGGTTGCCGTAAATAACCCGTCATACGATAAAACGGTTTCCCTGGTGTATTTATTTTATAATAACTCATTTAAGTATATGGATAAAGGTTACGGATCTGCAATTGTTATACTTTTGCTTGTAATAATTTCTATTATAACAGTCATACAGGTAAAATTACAAAACAAATGGGTTAATTATGTTTAAGGGGGCGTTCTAATGATTACAAAAAACAGGGTTTTTTCTATAGCTATGCATTCGTTTCTTATATTGAGCTCATGTATTATGATTCTGCCTTTTGTGTGGATGGTATTAACTTCATTTAAATCAGTTGCTGAATCAACAGCTATGAATCCTTTTGTAATTTTTCCGGTAAAATGGAGGTTTGAAAACTATCTTCAGGCTATTGAACAAAGTAATTTCATACGTCTTTATTTCAATACCTTTTCAATGATATTGATAAATGTAGCCTGCGCTTTAGTGTTCAGTTCTATGGCAGCTTATGCATTTGCCAGACTTAAGTTTCCAGGAAGAGATTTTTGCTTTGGACTTGTACTGTTCCAAATGATGATTCCAACACAAATATTTATAATTCCACAATACATGATGGTTGACAAGCTTGGGGCAAGAAATACAATTTTTGCACTTGTTTTTCCCGGACTTGTCAGCGCTTTCGGAACCTTCCTGCTAAGACAGTTTTTTAAAGGGGTACCTGCTGAACTGGAACAGTCAGCAAAAATTGACGGGTGTAATATCGGACAGACTTTTTTTAAAATTATGCTGCCACTTGTCAGATCAGGACTTGTAGCCTTGAGTATTTTCACCGCACTTTTTTCCTTTAAAAATCTTATGTGGCCGCTTATTGTAAATTCAAGCAACGATGCAGCCACACTTGCATCTGCTTTAGCCAAAATTCAAAGTGCTTACTCGGTTAATTATCCAAGATTAATGGCAGCATCAGTTCTGGCAATATGGCCAATGATATTAATTTATGTATTATTCCAGAAACAATTTATGCAAAGTGTTACTACATCGGGCTTAACGATGTAATCATCCTAGGAGGGTTAAATGCCAATTATCTATCACGAAAAAAGTCAGGAATTTCATATATACAATAACGATATAAGCTATATTATTCAAATACTACGAAATAACCAACTGGGTAATTTATATTTTGGTAAGAGAGTCAATGACAGGGAGTCCTTCAGACACTTGTTACGAGGTAAGCCCAGATCATTAGCGGCGTATGTGTATGAAGATGATCCTTCGTTCTCTTTGCAGCATACAATGCAGGAATACCCCTCGTATGGTACAACGGATTTCCATTATCCCTCATTTGAAATTAAACAGATAAATGGAAGCAAGATTTCCTGCTTTGAATATCAAAGTCATAAGAGCTATTTAGGCAAGAACGGTTTACCAGGGTTACCTTCGACTTATGTCCAGGCACCGCAAGAGGTAGAAACTCTCGAAATTATACTATATGATAACGTAACTGATACACAAATGCATTTATATTACAGTATTTTCAGAGATTATCCGGTTATAACCCGCAGTGTTCGAATAGAACATAAAGGGGACCCCCCGATAGTTATAGAAAGGCTTATGAGTGCCAGTATTGATTTACCTGATAAAGAGTTTGATATGCTCCATCTGGCGGGGGCCTGGTCCAGGGAAAGATATATTAAAAGCAGACGCCTTGAAACTGGAATACAGGGAATATACAGTATGAGAGGAATAAGCAGTGCCGAACATAATCCTTTTATTTCACTAAAGAGGTATAATACAGACGAATTTAGCGGCGAGGCTTATGGTTTTAGCCTCATATACAGTGGAAACCACCTTGAGCAGGTTGAAGTTGATACTTTTGATATGACACGAGTTATGCTGGGAATTCATCCGGACACTTTTGAGTGGGAGCTTCAAAAGGGAGAAATGTTCCAGGCGCCTGAAGCTGTGATGGTATATTCAGATAAAGGACTGAATAAAATGAGCCAGACATTTCACAAGCTGTACCGCAGACACCTTGCCCGGGGACACTGGAGGGACTTAGCAAGACCGGTTCTTATAAACAATTGGGAAGCAACAGAAATGGATTTTACTGAAGAAAAAATACTTAGTATTGCTAAAGCTGCAAAAGAACTGGGGATGGAACTTTTTGTTCTGGATGACGGATGGTTTGGCAGGCGTGATAATGATAAGGCTGGGCTGGGAGACTGGTATGTCGTCAATTTTGAGAAACTACCGGGGGGTATTACTGGACTTGCTGATAAGGTAGAGGCAATGGGAATGAAGTTTGGGCTATGGTTCGAACCAGAAATGGTAAACAAGGACAGTGACCTGTACAGAGCGCATCCGGATTGGATAATTTCAACTCCGGCACGAAGCTGCTCTCCATCAAGAAATCAATATGTATTGGATTTTTCCCGATTAGAAGTTGTTGATTACATATACAAATTGTTAGAGAAGGTACTGAGTGAAGCTAAAATTTCATATGTAAAGTGGGATATGAACAGATATATTACTGAGTGCTATTCAAAGGACAAAACAGCAAAAAACCAGGGTAAGGTATTCCACCAATACATTCTGGGTGTTTATGAACTATATACCAGGTTAACAGCAAGATTCCCACATATTCTGTTCGAATCCTGCTCAAGCGGCGGAGCCAGATTTGACCCGGGAATACTGTCGTTTGCTCCACAAACCTGGACAAGCGACGATACTGATGCTATTGAACGGCTTAAAATTCAGTATGGAACATCAATGGTTTATCCTCTAAGCAGTATGGGTGCACATGTATCGGTAAGCCCGAATATCCAGATTGGAAGGTCTACACCTATCGAGACAAGAGCAAATGTTGCTTTCTTTGGAGTTTTTGGTTATGAGCTTGATTTAACTGCACTAACTGATAAAGAGAAAGAGAAGGTTAAATCACAGGTTGCATTTTATAAAGAACATAGGGATTTAATTCTTAACGGTACATTTTATAGACTGCTAAGTCCATTTGAAAACAATGTAACCGCCTGGATCGTTGTATCGGAAGACCAGACTGAAGCTCTGGCAGGATATTACAAAGTATTGAACCGTGCCAATGAGGGCTGGAATAGACTTAAATTGGTTGGATTGGACAATAACAAAAAATATATAATAAATAATAACCAAATGATTTCCTGTTTTGGGGATGAATTAATGAATATCGGTATAGTTATTGACGATAAAGAATTATGTAACAATAGTTCTGATTTTTCATCAATTATATACTACTTAAGAGAAAAGACTGAGAGACTATGATGTCCCTCAGTTTTATTGTTCGAACTAATTGGTTCCTTATTATTTTCCCTTCATATCAGATTGAACCAGTTCTTCATGTTGTTCCCGGTAAGATTTTGGGCTTAATTTATAATTTATTTTAAAAATTTTAGAAAAGGTCAATGCATCAGGGTAACCTACTTCAGATGCTATATTATTTACAGGGAGAGTGGTTGTTTTAAGGAGATTACAAGCCTTGTCCAAACGATAATTAACTAAATACTGCTGTGGTGATATAAACATGATTTTCTTGAATACATTGGTGAGGTAGCTCCGGTCGATTCCTATATAATTTGCTATATCATTAATCTTTATATCCTTATAATAATTGTGGTCAATAAATTCAAGGGCATGCTGAACGTAAACATGAAAAGGATAATCATGGAGACCGTATTGTGAATTTGAATCATGATTTTCATCAATTAAATGTGCCAAAAACATGAAAAGATAACCTTCCCTTTTCAAGTCATTAGCATATGTAAGCTGACTTGCGTTCAACATACCTTTTACACAGTCATATAATTGCTTTTCACATTTAAACTTTGCTGTTCTTTTTGATTTACTTAAAGAAGCATGTTTCAGGCAGGACTCGGCCTTGACGCCTCCAAACCCGATCCAAATATATGTCCAGGGTTCCTCCAGATCAGCCTGATAGAAGGTTGTCTCATCAGGATAAATTATAAATGCATCATTTTTTCCAAGATAATAGATTTTACCGTCAGCTTCAAATACTCCCTTACCACTAAGGATATAGTGAATTAAATATTCTGTTCTGCTTATTGGACCATAGGAATGGCCAGGGTCACATTCTTCCATGCCGCAATAGCTTAAAAATAAATCAACAGAATGCTTTTTCAAGTATTCAAGACATTTATACCTTGCTGAATTCGTGAACTTAGGATTCAAATGCTATCACCCCAATAGGTAAATTAAGTTACAGTACAACAGCTAGTTCATTATTTAGAATATTATTCTGATACACAATGTTGATGGGTTAGTTTAATCAACTACAGTTTTGGTTTAATAATATAACTAATTTTATCAATTATTAAAGAAACTTACTATACTTAATTGGTTTTTCGTTTTATTGGATTGAATACTTTTTTATTCTAATTTGTCAACTTGTTCCGGTAATCACCGGGAGTAATTCCCTCGTATTTTTTAAAGAAGCGCATGAAGCTGTGAACATTGTTGTAGCCCACCTTCTGGGCAATCTGGGCAATGTTGAGATTTGTTTCCTTCAGCAGTTCCT